>CAZKTK010000097.1:0-9405 GCA_964555535.1 uncultured Rhodospirillaceae bacterium | reverse complement strand
AGCCGCCCTTGACCGTGAAGTCCTCGCCGCCAACCACGCAGCGCCGCCCCTCGATGGTGGCGAAGCCGAGCACGAAATGGGCCGGGGTGAAGGACTTCAGCGAGCCGTCGTCGTTGCGCTCCGCGCCGCCGGCCGCAGGCCCGACCTCCTGGAACGAGCCCTCGTCCACCAGCATATCGATGCGCTCGCGCACGGTCTGGCGGTCCTTGGCGTGCTGGCGGGCGACACTTTCCTCGCCGCCGAGTTCCAGTGCCAGCGCCCGCTTGCGCTCGATCTCGACGACTTCCTTTTCCCAGCTCATGTCAGCGGTCGGCCCCCGTCCACGGCGACGATATCGCCGGTCGATGCGGTGATGTGGGTCGCCAGCGCCAAGGCCGCGCCGGCCACTTCCTCGGGCGCGACGAGGCGGCCGATGGGGGTCTTGTCGATCTGCTCCTGGCGCCAGGCGGGATCGAAGCGCAGGGCGAAGGCGGTATCGACCAGCCCCGGCGCCACGGAGTTGACTCTGATCTTCGGTGCCAGCGCGCGGGCCAGCGAGCGTGTCATGGTGTCCACCGCGGCCTTGGGGGCGCAATAGGCGACGTTCGAGCCCATGGCGGTCTTGCCGGCGATCGAGGAGACGTTGATCACCAGGCCGCCGTCGCCCGCCGCCAGCAAAGCCTTGAAGGCGCGGATGGTGGCGAAGGTGCAGCGCCAGTTCACGCGGAACACCGTATCGATGATCTCGTCCGTCAGCGCATCAAGGTCGTCATGGGGCACGAACTCGGTATAGCCGGCCAGGTTGATGAGGACGTCGAGGCGGCCGTGGCGCGCCTCTATGTCGCCTGCCATGGCGGCCAGCGCCGCGCTGTCCTCGGCCTCGATCCGCAGCGCCTCGTGCCCCTCGCCCGCCAGCGATGCCGCCGTCTCCGCGCCCGAGGCGGGATTGCTGTGATAGCCCACCAGCACCGTGGCGCCGGCATCCGCATAGGCGCGGCAGATGGCCGAGCCGATGCCGCCGGCACCGCCGACCGCCAACATGACCTGCCCGTCGAGCGGTCGATGCTCCATCGTTGCGTCCCCCTATTTCCTGCCGACCACCATCGGCCCGCATACTGCCAGAAAACAGACATAGGCGCCGACCCAGCTCGCGGCGGTCAGCATCAGCAGAGGCTGCGCCGCACCGAGCCACAGCACCGCCACCACGCGGCTGACCGCAGCGACCGAGATCAATACGAAAGCGGCGGTCAGACCGGGCCCGGCCGTGAGCGCCCGCCCCGTGTGCCCGAGCGTCGCCCGGCTCATGACCGCCAGGGTCATCGTGCCGATGGCGCCGATGGTCAGGGCATGCAAGGCGCCGGTCTCACTCAGCGCCGACAGCCAATGGCTCAGGGCCAGCAAAGCAAGGCCGATGGGGATCCAGAGGTAGCCCACATGGAGGACCAGCAGCAGCGGTTCGCTGCGCGTCGCAGCACCTTGCCAGCGCGCAAGTCGCGCCATGCCCGCCACGGCTGCGGCGGCAAGAAGACCCGCGCCGGCCGCCGTGCCAGGCACTGCGACCCAGACCAGCAAGGCCGCGAGCGTCAAGACCAGTGCCAGCTTGTCCATGGCGCCGAACTGCGCCGGCAGGGCACCCGCCTCCTGCTTGACCAGCCAATTGCGCGTGAAGCTCGGCGTGATGCGCCCGCCGATCAACGAAATCAACACGATGACGACAGCGATGCCGAGCCGCTTGCCATACCCGTTGTCGGTCAGCCAGCCAAGCGCTTCGGCATGGACAAGAATATTGCTCAGGGCGAATAGCCCTACGATCACGGCCACGGGCAGATTGCGCCAATTCCCGCCCGATATGATCTCGCGCAGCACCAGTGCCACCAGCGCCACGAGAAAGGCGACATCGACAGCTGTGGCCGGCCCGACACCGATGAGGTCCGAGCTTGCCATGGCCAGTCGCCCGGCCAGCCACAACGAGGCGAGCGCGAGCAGCGGGCGGCCGTGCAGGGGCAGGCGTCCGGTCCAGTTGGGGATGGCGGTCAGCAGGAAGCCAGCGACGGCCGCCGCGACATAGCCATAGAGCAATTCGTGAAAATGCCAGGCGAGGGGGTCGACGGCGCTGGAAATCGCGATCCAGCCTTGCAGGCGGGCGAAGGACAGCACCAGCCCGAGAGGCGCCCATATGCCGGCAAAGAGAAAGAAAGGACGAAAGCCCTGGCGCAACAGGGGCGGTCCGGCGTATGCGCGCTGCTCGGCCCGGCTCATAGCAAGCGCCGCGCGACCATGTGGAAGAGGTGCCAGTGCTTGATCTTGTTCCGCGGCGTCGGTGATTCGTCCTCTTCCTCGTCGAACATCTCGATCTCGAGGCCGTCGAGGCGCGCCTCGGCTTCGGCGCGTGTGTGAAAGGTAATGGTGGGATCGCCGTACCAGTCGTCCTCAGGCCCGAAAAGCTGGGTCGAGATGCGTCCGCCGGGCTTGAGCGCCGCGCGCATGGTCTGCCACAGCCGGGGAAAGTCCTCGGCCGGTACCAGCGGCAGGGCAAAGCTCGAATTAATGAGGTCCGCCGGCGGCAGGTCTTCGTTCTCGAAGCGCCCGATGCGTGTTTCGAGCGCCGCATCCGCCGGCAGATCCTCGCGGGCCTTCAGCGCGGCGAAGGCCTCGGGCTCCGCATCGATCGCGAGCACGCGCCAGCCCTGGCGCAACATGGCGATAGTATCGCGGCCGCTGCCGCAGCCGAGATCAATGGCCTGGCCGCCCTGCAGGCCTTCGGCGGCGAAGCGCTCCAGGGCCAGCATCAGGGTCTTGCGCGGCGGGCGCTCGCCGGTGTTGGCGTAGTAGCGCTTCCAGCGCTGGTGTTTGTCGCCATCGTCCATGGCTACGCTATTTGCCCGCTTGCCGTCCGATTCTCAAGGGCGTTACGATATAGCCATGTCCGATACCGAGCTTGAGCGCCTGAGTGAGATGCTTGCCGCGGCCGAGCGCGTGGTGGTGTTCACTGGCGCCGGCATCAGCACGGAATCGGGCATTCCCGACTTTCGCAGCCCGGGCGGCATCTGGGACAAGTTCCGCCCCATCGACTTTCGCGAGTTCATGGCGTCGGAGGATGCGCGACGCGAATCCTGGCGGCGCAAGTTCGAGATCGACCCGACTCTCAAGGCCGCCGAGCCCAATCGTGGCCACCGCGCCGTCGCCTCGCTGATGAACCGGGGCAAGGTGACGGCCGTGATCACCCAGAACATCGACGGTCTGCACCAGGCCGCCGGCGCCGAGGGCGACCGGGTCATCGAGCTGCACGGCAACACCACCTATGCCCGCTGCCTCGATTGCCACGCGCGCTACGAGCTCGAGCCGATCCGCGAGGCCTTTCTCGGCGCCGGCACCCTGCCCCAGTGCGAGGCCTGCGGCGGCATCGTCAAGACCGCCACCATCTCCTTCGGCCAGGCCATGCCCAAGGACGCCATGCGCGCCGCGGAAGAGGCGACACTGACCTGCGACCTGTTCCTCGCCGTCGGCTCTTCGCTGGTCGTCTACCCGGCCGCCGGCTTCCCCGTGCTCGCCAAGCGCAACGGCGCCGGCCTCGTCATCCTCAATCGTGAGCCGACGGACCTGGACGGCCACGCCGACCTGGTGCTGAACCGCGAGATCGGCGACACGCTGGGTGCCGTGGCGAACGTGAATTAGGGCTTGCGGTGTGATCTGAGTAGCCACCTCTGTAATAACGCTTTGCGATATTTGCGCGTTGCGTTTTTATAATTCGGTGGTGATCACGAGCTCTGCAAACAAGAAGTCCGAGCGGCTTTTCAACCGCGAGCTTGAGACTTGGCCAACCAAGGCGTTGTCTCGGACTGCCCTGCGAAAGTTGGCTCAAGTGGATGCCGCCACGGGGTTGCACGACTTACGGACTCCGCCGAGCAACCACCTGGAGAAGCTATCGGGTGACCGCAGGGGGCAGCATTCGATTAGGATCAATCTGCAATGGCGAATCTGTTTCACGTGGAGACATCCCGACGCATATGACGTTGAGGTCAACAAACATTACGAGCGCTAATCCCGATCGAAATATGGAAGCAGTCGATGTCGAAGACCCTCAAAAAAATACCGCCGATCCACCCCGGTGAAGTCCTGCTCGAGGATTTCCTGAAGCCTATGGGCATATCGCAATATAGGCTTGCCAAAGCGATGGACGTGCCGCCGCGGCGCATCAACGAAATCGTGCACTGCACACGCGCGGTCACCGCTGACACGGCACTGCGGCTATCGAAGGCTTTTGGCACCTCGGCTAAGTTTTGGCTGAACCTGCAAACATCCCACGACCTGGAGGTAGCCAAGGACGCTGCGGGAGACGCTATCGAAAAGGTGAAGTCGCTGGCTGCATGACGTGTGCGGAGCGTTGTGTTTCGAGCCTCACCCCTCGCTAAGTGCCTCCTGGTCGGCTTCGACCATCTCTTGCACCATCTCGCGCAAGGTCGTCGTGGCCTTCCAGCCCAATTCGCGTTCCGCTTTGCTCGGGTCGCCGAGCAGGTAGTCGACCTCGGTGGGGCGGAAGTAGCGGGCGTCGACGCGCACCAGCACGCGGCCCGAGGCGCGGTCCGTGCCGATCTCGTCGAGGCCCTTGCCTTGCCAATCGATGGTGATACCCACGGCCTCTAAGGCAAACTCGACGAACTCGCGCACCGAGCGCGCCTCGCCGGTGGCCAGCACATAGTCATCCGGCTTGTCCTGCTGCATGATGCGCCACATGCCCTCCACATAGTCCCGTGCATGGCCCCAGTCGCGCTTGGCGTCGAGATTGCCGAGATAGAGCATGTCCTGCTTGCCGGCAGCGATGGCGGCCACGGCTTGGGTGATCTTGCGGGTGACGAAGGTCTCGCCGCGCACCGGGCTCTCGTGGTTGAAGAGAATGCCGTTCGAGGCATGCAGGCCATAGGCTTCGCGGTAGTTCACCGTGATCCAGTAGCCGTAGAGCTTGGCAGCCGCATAAGGGCTGCGCGGCGCAAACGGCGTGGTCTCGCTTTGCGGCGGCGGCGCGTTGCCGTAGAGCTCCGAGGTAGAGGCCTGGTAGAAGCGCGTGCTCTCGCCCAGGCCCAGAATGCGCATTGCCTCCAGGAGCCGCAGCGTGCCGAGCGCATCGGCATTGGCAGTGTATTCCGGGGTCTCGAAGCTCACCTGCACATGGCTCTGGGCCGCGAGATTATAGATCTCGTCGGGGCGCACCTCCTGCAGGATGCGGATCAGGTTGGTGGCGTCCGTCATGTCGCCGTAATGCATCAGGAAACGCACGTCTTCCGTATGCGGATCCACATAGAGATGGTCGACGCGCTGGGTGTTGAACGACGACGAGCGCCGCTTGATGCCGTGCACCACATAGCCCTTCTCCAGCAGCAACTCGGCCAGCAGCGAGCCGTCCTGGCCGGTGACACCGGTGATCAAAGCGACCTTGTCGGCCATGGCGCGTCCTTTCGTTCCTTCGCTCGGCCAAGGTTTAGAGCGTTTCCGGGGGAGATGGAAATCCGATTTTGTGCTACCCACCCCTGGGAGGCGATTCCATGCGCATTATCGACATTCGCGAGGCCACCGCGGCGGTGTCCTCGCCCATTCGCAACGCCCGGCTCGACTTCGGGCGCATGACCTTGAGCGTCGTCGCGCTCGAGGTGGATACGGGAGCCGGCAGGCTCACCGGCTTCGGCTATAGCGCCGTCGGCCGCTACGCCCAGGGCGAGATCCTGCGCAGCCGCTTTTTCCCGCGGGTGCTGGAGGCGGCGCCCGACAGCCTGCTCGACGATGCCGGCTCTCTCGACCCGGTGCGGGTCTGGGACGCCGCCATGCGCAATGAAAAGCCGGGCGGCCACGGCGACCGCGCGGTGGCGCTGTCGGCGCTCGACGTGGCGGTCTGGGACGTGCTGGCGAAGCACAGCCAGGTGCCGCTCTGGCGGCTGTTCGCCGACCGCCACAATGGCGGCGCCAGCGACGCGACCGTCGCGGTCTATCCCGGCGGCGGTTACTACGCCGAGGGCAAGGGCCTCGACGGGCTCGCCGACGAGATGCGCGGCTATCTCGACCAGGGCTATCGCACCGTGAAGATGAAGATCGGCGGCGCCTCCCTGGCCGAGGACCTGGCGCGCATCGAGACCGTGCTCAAGGTGGTCGGCGGCGGCGACAAGCTCGCCGTCGATGCCAACGCCATCTTCGATCTGGAAGCCGCCATCGCCACCGGCGAGGCGATCGCGCCCTATGATTTGATGTGGTACGAGGAGCCCGGCGACCCGCTCGATTACGACCTCCATGCCCGCCTCGCCGAGCACTATGAGGGCGCGCTGGCGACCGGCGAATGCCTGATGTCGCTGGTCGATGCGCGCAACCTCGCGCGCCACGCGGGCCTGCGCCCGGAGCGCGACTGGATCCAGCTCGACCCGGCACTGTGCTACGGCCCCACCGAATATATCCGCGTGGTCGAGGACCTGGAGGGCATGGGCTGGTCGCGGCGGCGCCACGTGCCCCATGGCGGCCACCAGCTCGGACTCAATCTGGCGGCCGGGCTGCAGCTGGGGGGCTGCGAGTCCTATCCCAGCGTCTTCCAGCCCTTCGGCGGCTTTGCCGACGACATCCCCATCGAAGAGGGCCGCGTGCGCCTGCCCGACGTCCCCGGCATCGGCATCGAGGCCAAGGCCGGCCTGCACGAGGCCATGCGCGAGCTAGTGGGCCAAATCTGACATCTGGTACCCATAGGACGGCCGTCCTTCGGGCCGCCTCTGACGCCGCCTCGCGTCGTCAGGCACGCTTGCCGATGGACCGGCATCGCCGGCACGCACCTTTCTAGCGAGGCAACGCCAGAGGCGATCCTATGGGCACCAGATGTCAGATTTGGACCACTACTCGGTGGGGCTGGGGCGTAGGCGCGCCTCGAAGCTGCCTTCGATGGTCTTCTGGTCACTCTCGTCGGCTGGCTCGCCGAGACTGTCGAGGCGGCTCAGCGTGGCCGAGAAAGTGCCGCGCAAGGTCAGCGCCTCGCCGTCGCGCGTCACCGTCTCGACCGTGACCGTGGGTGCGTCGTCGGTGTAGTGGGGAAAGAAGCCGTCGGGGAAATAGCTGACGACCCCGTAGCTGATGTCCGAGGTCAGCGCCTCGTCCGTGCCTTCGAGGGCGAACTCGATGACCACGACATTGGCGAAGGGCGAGCCGTCGGGGCCGTCGCGGCCGAACAGCGAGACCATGGTGAAAGCCTCGCCATAGGCATGGTAGCTGCCGTCCGGCGCGTCCGCATCGTCGAGCGAGACCCATTGCCGCGCCTCGCCGGCAAGCGTGGCGCTGACGGTTCCGGTAATCTCCGCCGCCTGCGCAGCGCCCGCCACCAGGGCCAGCGCCGCGAGTCGCGCCGCCATGGCGGTCACTGGTTGCGCTGCATCTGTTCCATTTGCTCGCGCATCTGCTCCTGCATCTGGCGCATCTGCTCCATCTGCTCGGGCGTCAGGATGTCTTCCATATCGGGCATCTCGGCGCCCGCCGGCATGTTCTCCATATGACCGCCTGCGCCACCGCCGCCACCGCCGGGCATGCTGCCCGGCATCTGCATGACGGAGGTTCCCGGCGGCAGCTCGAACAAAGACGGATCCTGCGGGCCCCGTTGCAGACTGTTCAGCGTGATCGAGACCGGCCCGCCGAAGTCGGGGCCCGAGGCCTGACCCTCCATACGCATCATGATGCCGTCGCCCGTGATCCAGGCATGGCCGTCGAAGCTGCCGTTGGCATCGCCGCCCTGCATGCGATACTTGGTGGTGTCTTCGCCGAGCACGGTCTCGCCGCCGACCGCGACCGGATTGTAGGCATCCATGTGATCGCCGGGCATGCGGCTGTCGTCGAGCGGCATTTCCATGGCCTGGCCCATTTGCGGCATCAGCATGTAGATGACGCCAAGGTCGGGACGCTTGATCATGGTCTGGGCGCTACCCTGCATGACCATCTCGCGGCGCTCCAGCGGGCCGGCGGCATTGACTCGGAAGGGCATGTCCGGCTGGCCGCCCATGCGCATGATGCCGGCGCCGGAATAGCTGGCGGTCGGTGGCGGCACGCTGTCGCCTTGCGCGGCGCCGGCCGTGATCATCAAGACCGCAACGAGGGTTGCAGCAGCGATATATTGGCGTCTCATGGCCCGCACTCCTGTCTGAATATCCAATCAGCCTACCAAACCGCGCGCCCGACAACAATTTTCCCGGGACACCGGCAATTGGTCGACCGCCGCAGCCATGGTACGATTGCCGGTGCTGTTCGAGCGGGGCAAAGTACAATGGACTTGGGCTCGTCACCATATCGCAACGGCTTCGCCATGGTCGCGTTGGCGCTGTTCTGCGCTTTCGCGCTGCCGGCCAGCGCTCAGGTGCCATCCGCAGCGCTGCAAAAATGTCGCGGCGATTGGCTTGCCAATTTCGACGTCGGAATGGAGTCATTCGGCGGCACCGGCGCTGATGCGGACATAGCGATCGAGGCCGCGCTCGCCGACGCCGCCGCATTCTATTCCGGTGCCGGATTTTATGCGCCGGTTCTGCAATGTTTCGACGATCCGGAGAGCCGCGAGACACGCTACGCCATGCACTATGCAACCGGCATGGGCGAAGACCTTGGAGACTACGAGCCGACGCGTTGCGGTAGCGGCAGCGCCGCGGCACGCCTCAACATACTCGAGATACCGAAACATTACGGCCTGATGATCTCAGGCGCCACTGCGAACGCAGCCCAGATCGGCACGCCGCCGCACGAGCTGTTTCATGGCGTACAGTCGAGTTACGACATGTTCTCCATGTGCCCCAAGGATTGGGTTTGGGAGGGCCTGGCCGAGGCACTGGCATATATTTGGCTGCAAAACTATGGCCCGCGCAATCAGCAGTTCAAGATCAATATGGCGCGGGGGATCCGCTATATCGATTATCCTCTTCATATGCCCTATACGCCCGTTACGAAAGACGGTGAGGATAACGCCCACGCCTACGGCACCTCTCTGTTCTGGGAATATCTCACCCGCGAGCCGAAGCTGGCGATCGGCGACGAGACCATAGCGCTGGGCCTGTCGCGGCGCTTCGACCCGGCCTTGCTTGAGCGCTTCATGGACATGCGCGGCAACGACCCGAAAACCTATCAGGACTTTGCCGGCGCCACCGCGCCGCCTGGCGATTGGGAGCTGCGATGGCTCGACAAGATGCTGGCGGATCTTTTCAACGCGCGCCTCAAGCGGGGGCAGGTCGAGGGCGGCGTTTACGTGGTCTATCCCAAGTTCGCCGCCTGGCTGGTGAATTCCGTCAAGCCGGACCAACTCAAGAAGTTTTTCAAGAGTAGTTGCGAACCTGTCACGCTGAGCGAGGAACAGCCGGTATCCCGTAGTGTCGCGGTGCGTGCCGTCGCCTCAGCCTGTTTCGCGGTTTCCTTTCCCGACAATAGCGCCAA
>CAZKTK010000096.1:0-9406 GCA_964555535.1 uncultured Rhodospirillaceae bacterium | reverse complement strand
CCGAAATCGATGGAATACACCTTAAACAACTGTCCGATTTCGTGGGACCACCTCACACATTCCAAGACAAACGGGAATCCCAATTGCGATTCCCTCAAATTGTGAAACGCTCTAATACTAACTTTCAATATAATTTTCCGTTGGTTGCCGGAAATTAATAGGTAACTGTCACCAATTATTCACTGATTGGCTGGCTCAATCAATTCTCCGCCTTGGCCGCAAAATATGCGCGTGATCCGCGGCATATAGCGCGCTGTCGGCGTGGTCGCTGTCTGCCAACGCAGGGCCGACGAGGATCAGCGCCGTGCGGGTGATCTTGGCGGCGCGGACCTGGGCATGTATGTCAGCCAAGGTGCCGCGGATGACCTGTTCGTCGGGCCAGCTGGCGCGGTAGACCACGGCGACGGGGCAGGCCTCGCCATAATGGGGCGTCAGCGCGCGGACGACAGCACGCAGGTTTCGTACCGACAGGTGGATGGCAAGGGTGGCGCCGGACTGCCCCAGCGTCTCCAGTTCCTCGCCCTCGGGCATGGCGGAGGCTTTGCCGGCGGTGCGGGTGAGGATCACGGTCTGGCTCACGCCGGGCTTGGTCAGCTCGCTGCCGAGCGTGGCCGCGGCGGCGGCGAAGGCTGGCACGCCGGGGGTGATGTCGTAAGCAATGCCGAGGGCATCGAGGCGGCGCATCTGCTCCGCGATGGCGCCGTAGAGCGACGGGTCGCCCGAATGCACCCGCGCCACGTCGTGCCCGGCCGCGTCCGCCTCGCGCATCTCGGCGACAATCTCGTCGAGCGTCAGCGGCGCGGTGTCGACCACGTGCGCGCCCTCCGGCGCCACGGCGACAAGCTCCGCCGGCACCAGCGAGCCGGCATAGAGGCAGACCGGGCAGGCGGCGATGAGGTCGCGCCCGCGTACCGTGATGAGGTCCGCCGCACCGGGGCCGGCGCCGATGAAATGCACGGTCATTCGCGATCTCCGTAGCCGCGCGGGGTGTAGACCCAGGGCGTGGCGAAATCGCGCGCGAGGGTGCGTGTGCCGCTGGCGCCCACCATCACCAGGGTCATCATGTCCACATCGTCGACCGATAGGGCGCCAAGGGTCGTCGGCGCCACGCTCTCATCCGCCCGGCCGAGGCTGCGGGCCAGCAGCACGGGCGTGTCGTCTGCGCGGTGTTCGAGCAGAATGCGGCGCGCTTCGGCGAGTCCCCGGCGCCTGCGCTTGGAAACCGGATTGTAGAACGCGATGACGAAATCCCCCTTCGCGGCCGCCTCGATGCGGCGTTCGATGACCTCCCAGGGCGTCATCAGGTCGGACAGCGAGATGGCGCAGAAGTCGTGGCCAAGCGGTGCGCCGGCCCGCGCCGCTGCCGCCTGCAAGGCGGAAATGCCGGGCGCCACCACCACCTCGACCGGGCGCCACGCCGGCTTGGCGCAGCGTTCCAGGCGCTCGAAGACCAGCGCGGCCATGGCGTAGATGCCCGCATCGCCTGAGCAGATCAGCGCCACCTGCCGGCCTTCGCCGGCGAGATCGAGGGCGGCATCGACGCGCTTCTCCTCTTCGCCGAGAGCATAAGCGTGGCGTTCGCCGCCAACAGGACCGAGCAGGTCGAGATAGAACCCATAGCCCACCAAGTCCGTCGACTCGGCAATCAACCGGCTCGCTTCCGGCGTGCGCCACTCGGCCGCACCGGGGCCGATACCGATCACGGCAAGGCGCCCGCGCGCGGCGCCAACCGCGTTGCCATCAATGGGGTGAGGCGCACGCGCCAGGGCGCAGGTCACACCGTCGCGCTTGCGCTTGGCGACGGTCAGGGCACCGTTCTCGCCGACAGCGGCCAAGGCCGCGCTTTCGGCCACGCCGTGGCAGCCCACCTCGCGGAACACGGTCTCTGATGGCTCGCTCAGGCGCGGTGTCTCCCGCTCCAGGCGCGTGGCGGGAAAGACCCGCAGCGGCACGCCGAGCTCACTTGCCAGCGCTGCCAGCGCGGGCTCGTCCGCCTTTATGTCCAGGGAGGCGATGCAGGCCAGCGCGCCGGGGACGATCCCGGCTTCCGCCAGAACCTCACGTGCCAATGCGATGGCGTCAGCCGCGCCCCGTTCGCAGCCCAGCCCGAGCGCATGGGTTTGCGGGTGATAGACCAAGGTCGTCTCGTCGCCCGCCATGGCCTGGTCCGTGACCACAATGCGCAAGCCGTCGCCGTTCGGCAGGGAGCCGAGCCACGGTGCATCGCCGTCGATCGCAATGCCGGACCCGGCAAGCAGCGCCGCGGCAAACGGCTTGACGTGCTCGGGATTGGCCAGCCGCCAGCCGGCCGGCGGATCGTCGAGGGCCACGCCGAAGCGCACATCGCTCGCCGTTGTTATCGCGGCCTGCGCGCCGAGCGCCGTGGCGATGGTTTCCGCAAGCGCATTGGCGCCGTGATGTCCGCCGAGCAAAGGCACCACGGCGCTGCCGTCGTCGCTGACCGCGATCACCGGCGGCTCGGTGGTCTTGTCGGCAAGCAGCGGCGCGAGGCAGCGGATCAATACACCGGCCGCGCAGACCCCGATGACCGGCCTGCCGTCAGAAAACAGATTGCGGGCTAACTCCGCGAAGCCCGCATCGGCGCGTTCGAGCAGCTCGGCCTCCGGCAATGCGTTTGCGACACGCTTGGCGGTCGCCAGGCCCGAGGCAGTCACCGTTAAGACAACCGGTCTCAACGCCAGGCCTCCCCGCGCTTGTGGACCAGGATCATGGAGAAATACGGCACCGCCTCCGGGTCGACCTCCGCCAGGGGCAGGCTGCGCTCGTTCGTCATGGTGGCGTGCTCCACGTAACGCGCGTGCTCGGCGAGCCCGACATCGTCCAGCACCTGGCGCACTTTTGCGAAGTGCCGTCCGAGCTTGACGATTGCTGCCGCTTCGACTGTTGCCAGCCGCGCGGCCAGCGCCTCGGCATCGAGCGGCGCCGGGATGACCGCCAGCACATCGTTGCGCGAGGTCAAGGGCACGCCGAGGCGGCAGGCGGCGGCGGTCAGCGAGGAGACGCCGGGCACCACCTCGACCGGGCAACGATCGGCGAGGCGCGCAAACAGATACATGAAGGAGCCGTAGAGAAACGGATCGCCCTCGCAAAGTACCGCTACATCCTCGCCGCCCGCGATGACGCCGGCGATCTCCTCGGCCGCGCCGTCATAGACCTCGCGGGCGGGAAAGCGCTCGACGACCATGGGCACGCGAATGGCGATCTCGCGCTGGCCTGCGGGCAGGTGCTCGGCAACGATGCTGCGGGTCAGGCTCTCTCCCGATTCAAGCGCCGGAAAGGCCAGCACCGGGGCCGCCTGCAAGATGCGCAGGGCCTTGAGGGTCAGCAGCTCGGGGTCGCCGGGTCCGACGCCGAGGCCGTAGACGGTTCCGGTCATGGTTTCTCCGCAATCAATTGTGTGACCGGACGCATGGCGCGCCAGGCAACGACGCCACCCATGGGCTCGGCGCGGGAGACGGCGAGCCGCGCCAGGCGGCCGCCCGTGCGGCCCTGCCATTCGAGCATGCGGCTCTCGCCGGCCACGGTAACGGCATTGGCGACGAGCCGCCCGCCATTGGCCAGAGCCTGCCAGCAGACCTGCCAGGTCTTTTCGTCCGCCACGCCGCCGCCGAGGAAGATGGCATGGGGCTGTGCCAGTCCGGCAAGGGCCACAGGCGCTGCGCCTTCGACGACATCAAGTCCCGGGACGCCGAGCGCGTTCGCATTGGACGTTATGCGCGCGCAGCGTTGCGCGTCCTTTTCGATGGCGATGGCCCGGCAGCGCGGATCGCTGCGCAGCCATTCGATGGCTATCGAGCCGGCGCCGGCACCGACATCCCACAAGAGCTGTCCCGGCAGCGGAGCGAGTGCCGACAGGGTCACCGCCCGCACTTCGCGCTTGGTCAGCTGGCCGTCGCTCTCGTAAGCGTCATCATCAAGCCCCGGCGATCGGGCATGGCCGCCCGTGCCGGCGCAGGCCACGGCAATGGTGTTCAGATCTGCCGCGTCGCCGTCCCACTTGGCCGCGGTGGCCTCGATGCATCGCTCATCGGCGCCGCCCATGCGCTCGAACACTGAGATCTTGCTCTCGCCATAGCCGTACGCGACCAGATGCGCCGCCAGCTTGGCCGGCGTTGCGCCGTCATTGCTCAGGGCGAGCAGTTTCGCGCCCGGATAGAGGTAAGCGTTGACCGCCGCAAAAGGCCGGCCGTGGAGGCTGAGGCATTCGACATCAGGCAGGGACCAACCGAGCCGGGCGCAAGCCAGCGAAAACGCCGAGGGCGCGGGAAAGATCCGCATCTCGGCGATGGGAACGCGCGCCGCCAAAGTCGTGCCGATGCCGAAGCACATGGGATCGCCGCTGGCCAGCACGCAAATGGCCTCGCCGCGGCGCGCGACGATCTCGTCCAGCCGGTGGCCGAGCGGGCTCGACCAGGCCAGACGCTCGCGTCCGTCGTCGGGCACCATGGCCAGATGGCGTTCGCCGCCGACCAGCACAGCCGCCCCATCGAGCGCCTTGCGGGCGGCGGGGCCGAGGCCGTCGAGCCCGTCCTCGCCGATGCCGACAACGGTGAGCCAAGGATCCGTCATGGGAGCCCCGCAATGGCGTTGACTGCTGCCGCCGCCATGGCGCTGCCGCCGCGCCGCCCGGGCAGGGTGAGATAGGGGATCTCGACATGCTGGATCAGTGCTTCCTTCGATTCCACGGCACCAACGAAGCCCACGGGAAATCCGAGGATCGCGGCGGGGCGCGGCGCGCCCTCTGCCAACAGTTCGAGCAGGCGGAACAGGGCCGTCGGCGCGTTGCCGATGGCGACCACGGCGCCGCCCAGGCGCGCGCGCCAGAGATCGACCGCAGCGGCCGAGCGGGTGGTGCCATGCGCCTTGGCTTCGTCGAGGGTGCAGATCACCGCGTTTTCCGCCGGCAGGCGGCTCGGGATGATACCGTCGGCTGTCATGCGGCTGTCAGTGAATATCGGCGCGCCGGCCTTTAGCGCGTCGCGTGCCGCTTCGGCGGGCCCGCCGGCAAAAGCGAGGTCGGCTGCCACCTCCGTCATGCCGCAGGCGTGCACGATGCGCACGGCCACCTCTGCCAGCGCGGGCGACAGGCCGACCAGCGATGTCTCGGCGCGGATGGTCGCGAAGGAGCGGCGATAGATCTCCTCCGGATCGCGCAGCCAGTCGCCGAGGTCGCTCATTTCATGCTCTTCGGCCCCAGAGGGTGGGCGGCGTGCGGGTAGGTGGGGTGATGATGGTGGTCATGGTCGTGGTCGTGGGCTTTGGCGTCGCCCGTGCCGATGCCTTCGACGTGATGGTGGTGGCTTTCCTGAACCATGCCCACTTCGCCCTCGAAGCCCAGCATCTGTTCGCGATACTTGCAGAGCTTACAGTTCATGGCATTGGCTTCGTCGAGGATCTCGCGCACCCGCTCGGCAAATGTGTCGAGCACCAGGGGGTGGTCGTTGAGGTATGACGCCTTGACGAACTCGATCTCCGGGTGCCGCGCCGCCACCACGTCGGTGTAGTGGTAGATGCGCTTGACCAGCACGCCGGTGAAGAGGAAATAGGGAAAGACGACGATGCGGCGGTAGCCGAGCTTGGCGACATGCTCCAGCCCCGGCTCGACGAGCGGGAAGGTGACACCGGAATAGGCGGTCTCGCCCCAGCCCAGGCCGAGGCCCTCCCAGATCAGGCGCATGACCTTGGCGACATTGCTGTTGGCGTCCGGGTCGGAGGCACCGCGCCCGACCACCACCAGCGCCGTGTCCTCGCGCGCGATGCCGCCGCCGGCCGCTGCCAGGGCTTCCTCGACGCGGGCGCCGGCGGCACGGATCAGTTTGAGGTCGATACCGAGCTCGCGGCCATAGTCGATGACGAGATCCGGGTGCTCGGCGCCGTAGGCCGCAAGCACGGAGGGAATGTCGTTCTTGGCGTGGCCGGCGGCGAACAGCATGCCGGGTACGGCGAGAATGCGCGTATTGCCCCGTTCGCGGAGCGCGTCGAGGCCAGTGCGGATAATCGGCGTGGCGAATTCGAGAAAGCCCGAATCGACATCGTATTCCGGCAGGCGCTCGGCAATGCCGCGAGCGACGGCGGCAAACTCGTGCACCGCATCCTCGTCGCGGCTGCCATGGCCGCAAACCATCACGCCGGTGCTCATGCGTTGACCCTGCCCGGAACGGGCTCCATGCTCGCGCCATGTGGGCGCCAGGTCTCTCCGAATTCTCTCATGCGGCTCCTCCGCTGGTGTTGCTGCTGGCGCTTGCGCTCGATTGGCTGATCGGCGATCCGGCGCCGCTCTATCGCCGCATCCCCCACCCCGTGGCGGCGATCGGTGCTCTTATCGCCGCGCTCGATGCGCGTTTCAACCGTGGCGCGGTCTGGCCCGGTGTTTTGGTGGCGATTCTCGTCGTTGGGCTCAGCGCCGCCGCCGGCTGGGTGCTGGCCTGGGGCTGTCGCGCCGTGTCCGGCGGCTGGGCCATCGAGGCGCTCGCGGCCAGCGTCCTGCTCGGCTATCGCGGCCTGCATGACGCGGCCCGCAACGTGGCGCAAGGCCTCGAGGAGTCCCTGGAGGCGGGACGCGAGGCCGTAAGCCACATCGTCGGCCGAGACCCGGCGAGCCTCGACGAATGCGGTGTCGCGCGCGCGGCCATCGAATCGCTGGCCGAGAATTTGAGCGACGGCGTCGTGGCGCCGCTTTTCTGGTACCTGGTTCTGGGCCTGCCGGGCATGCTCGCCTACAAGGCCGTCAACACCCTCGACAGCATGATCGGCCACCGCACGCCGCGGCACGAGGCCTTCGGCACGTTCGCCGCGCGCCTCGACGATGCCGCGAACTGGCCGGCGGCGCGGCTGACCGGGTTGGTGCTTTGTCTCGTCGGCGGCGGCTGGCGCACCCTGCGGCGCGATGCCGGCAAGACCGTCTCTCCCAATGCCGGCTGGCCCGAGGCGGCGATGGCCGGCGCTCTTGGCGTCGCCCTTGCGGGCCCGCGAGCCTATGCCGGCAAGACCATCGACGCGCCTTGGCTCGGCGATGGCCGCCGCGAGGCGAGCGCAGGCGATATCCGTCGCGCGCTGTGCATCTATCGTCACGCCGGCATAGCCCTGGCAATCGTCCTGGGCGGACTGGCCATAATCTCCCTTTGAACAGGACTGCGCCGGGAGCGCCCTGAGACGATGGTAAGCGGGTGCTATATCCGTCAGCGGCGTCGAGGGCGCGAAGCGCCGGCCCATGGCCGGTCGAAGACCCTTGACGCCGCTGACGGATATGGCCGATGGCAACCATCGACTCAGGGCGCGGTCCGCCCACGGATGGGCAAGGCGATTACGCGGCACGGGCCACCTCCAGCAGGCGGTCCACGGCCAAATGCTCTTCCATATGCGCGGCAAGGGCATCGAGGGTCTCGTCCACGGCGGCTTCGTAGGCGACACCGCTGGCTTCGCGCCGCTTGAGGGAATCGAGAAAGGCGTGACGAAAGCTGTCCGTCGCGAACAGGCCGTGCAGATAGCAGCCGCGCACCCGTCCGTCCGCCGAGACCGCGCCGTCCGGCCCGCTGTCGAGCTTAAGCATCGGCGCGGCATCGACGCCGCTGACGCCGACATGCATGTGATAGCCGCGCACCGCCTCGCCGTTGGCGATATCCGTCCCCGCTGCCTCGGCAAGGGTCTTCGCGCCGGCGAGGGTAGTCTCGATCGCCAGCAGGCCGAGGCCCGCCGCATCGCCCGGCTCGCCCTCTATGCCATCGGGGTCCGAGAGCCGTTTGCCTAGCATCTGATAGCCGCCGCAGATGCCGAGCACCGCACCGCCGCGGCGATGGTGGGCGAGGATGTCGACATCCCAACCCTCTTGCCGCAAGGCTGCGAGGTCGGACAGCGTGGCCTTGGAGCCGGGCAGGATGATCAGGTCCGCATCTGCCGGCAGCGGTGTTCCCGCGCGCACCATGTCCAGGGTCACGTCGGGCTCGGCGCGCAACGGGTCGAGGTCGTCAAAGTTGGCGATGTGCGGCAATACCGGCATGGCGATGCGGATGCCTGCGCCCGTAGTGCTCGGGCCCAACGCCACCGCGTCCTCGGCCGGCAGGCGGGCTGCATCGGGGAAGTGGGGCAGCACGCCGAAGCTCTCCAGCCCCGTGCGCTCGGCAATCACGGCGAGGCCGCCGTCGAACAGGCGGATGTCGCCGCGGAACTTGTTGACGATGGTGCCGGCGAGGCAGGCGCGGTCCACGTCGTCGAGCAGTTCCCAGGTGCCGACGAGCTGGGCGATGACGCCGCCGCGGTCGATATCGCCGACCAGCACCACGGGCACGCCTGCGGCGTTGGCGAAGCCCATATTGGCGATGTCGCCGGCGCGCAGGTTCACTTCCGCCGGGCTGCCCGCGCCTTCCACCACGATAAGCTCGGCTTTGTTGCCGAGACGCGCGAAGCTCTCCAGCACCGCATCGAGCAGGCCGGGCTTTAGTGCCTGGTAGTCGGCGGCGCGGGCATTGCCGCGCACCTCGCCGCCGACCACGAGCTGGGCGCCGATATCGCTCTGCGGCTTGAGCAGCACCGGGTTCATGTCGCGCGTCGGAGCGACACCGCAGGCGCGCGCCTGCAAGGCCTGGGCACGGCCGATTTCGCCACCGTCCGCGGTGACCGCCGCATTGTTCGACATGTTCTGGGGCTTGAACGGGCGCACGACGATGCCGCGGCGGTGCGCGGCGCGGCAAAGCCCCGCCGCCAGCAGCGACTTGCCGACATTCGAGCCCGTGCCCTGAAGCATGATCGCTGCCGTCAAAACTCGATGCCTTTCTGGGCCTTCACCCCGGCCCGGAAGGGATGCTTTATCTGGGTCATTTCTGTGACCAGATCGGCCGTCTCGATCAACTCGTCCTTGGCATTGCGGCCCGTGACGACAACGTGCAGCATCTCCGGCTTGCGTTTAAGGAATTCCACCACCTCGTCGAGGGGCAGGGATTCGTAGCGCAACACGATATTGAGCTCGTCGAGCACCACGAGATCGAACTCGCCGCTCGAGATCATCTCTTTCGACGCTTCCCAGGCTTTCTTGGCCGCGGCAATATCACGTTCCCGGTCCTGGGTGTCCCAGGTGAAGCCCTCGCCCATGGCGCGGATGGTGACGAGATCGGAGTAGCGCTCCAGCACCGTGCGTTCCCCGGTCTCCCACTTGCCCTTGACGAACTGCACGATGCCGACGCGCATGCCATGGCCCAGCGCCCGCATGACGAGGCCAAAGGCGGCCGTGGACTTGCCCTTGCCCTTGCCCGTGTGGACGATCAGCAAGCCCTTCTCGATGGTCTTGCCGGCCAGCATCTTTTCCCGCGCTGCCTTCTTCTTGGCCGCCTTTTCGTTGGCGCGGGCGAAATCTTCTTCACTCATCTCGCAAGCTCCTCCAGTCGTTGGCCCG
>CAZKTK010000095.1:0-9461 GCA_964555535.1 uncultured Rhodospirillaceae bacterium | reverse complement strand
GCAAGCTGGTCGGCGCCGAGACGCTGGTGCGCTGGCTGCATGCCGAGCACGGCATCACCGGCAATGCTCAATGGCGCGCCCGCACAGGCGGACATCAAGGCTTTCAGGAATATCGGCACGCCGGCCAGAGAGCCGTTCGTATCGCAATCCTCAGCATGCTTCTCCGCCAGGGCGTCAAAGCGCTCGACGACCGCATTCAAGTGCGGATGCAGTTGATCCACCCTCGCCAGTGTGGCGGCCAAAAGCTCCGCCGCGGTAATCTCGCCGCGACGCACCAGGTCCGCCAACGCCACGGCGTCCAAGCCGCGTATCTGCTCGCTTAGGGAAGTTGCCACTGTTCAGTCCCATTCGTTTGGTCTCGGTCGGAGACAGTCAAAGACGCGCCGGCTCGGCCTCGGATCGCGTTTTCCAAGTGTTTCATATCAACACCGGCACCGGCAAATACCGGAAAAGATAGGTGACAGTCACCTAACTTATGGTTGGGTGACAGTCACCTATCCTTTGAACTGACACCTTTGCGGGGTGCCGCCATGGCGGCCCTCTCTCCGCTTAACATTGATCAAAGAAGCGCGTGTGGCGACTCCAGTATGGTCCGCACATGATCCATTCGTTCTCATGGCTTGCCGCGTCTGCGGCCCGGTGTTAGGGTCGCGACAATGAGCTGTTGCAGCATGACACAAGCGTCGAACGCCTCACGTCGACAGCGGGATCGCCGGCATATGGCGATCCTGACTTTGCTTGCCATGCTGTTTCAGACGGTGGGCTGGCCACTTCTGGCCGCTGCAGCGCCTGCCGGGTTCGAGCTCGTCGAAATCTGCACCGGCGATGGCGCCAAGACGGTCTTGGTGCCGGGTGCGGATGGCGAAACGCAGGACAAATCTCCTTCGACTCCCTGCGATTCCTGTGTTTGTGCCGGCGGTTGCTCGGCGCTCGGCTGCAAGGCGGCCGGCGAAGTTGCCTATGACGGGCCAGGTCTGCCCACTGGTGGCGCCGCCGACGGCATCCTGCCGCCATCCCTGCGCCACGCACCCTATTCCTCGCGAGATCCGCCGACGGTCTAGACCGTTCACTTTCCAATCGATCTCATACGAGGAAGAAACCCATGTTCAAGGCCCTTTGCGCCTTGGCGTTGGGGCTTGCTGCCATGCCGGCTGCCGCCCTGGCCCAAGGCATCGAGGCCCGCGACGCCTGGTCGCGCGCCACACCCGCCGCCGTCGATGTCGGCGCGGTCTATCTCACTATCGAAAACCGCGGCGATGAGGCCGACCGCCTGATCGGCG
This sequence comes from uncultured Rhodospirillaceae bacterium, assembly GCA_964555535.1. Taxonomy (GTDB): domain Bacteria; phylum Pseudomonadota; class Alphaproteobacteria; order UBA7887; family UBA7887; genus UBA7887. Next base: position 8,181 of record CAZKTK010000095.1, on the reverse strand, counting down.
CCACCTCCGACGCCGCCCGCAATATCGAAATCCATCAAACCAGCATTACCGACGGGATCGCCCGTATGCGGCCTGTCGACGACCTCATGCTCGCCCCCGGCGAAACCGCCATTCTCACCGCCGACGGCCATCACTTGATGCTGTTCGGCCTGGAAGCGCCCCTCAGCGAGGGGCAAACCATCGCGGTCGCGCTCGATTTCGAGAATGCCGGCACCGTAACCGTTCTCGCCGAGGTTCGTGGCCTGGTCGCCGGCGAGGATCCCCACGCACACCATGCCGGCCATTACCACGGGGCAGCGGCGCCCATCGGCGTGATGGGCGATCACATGCATGGCGCGGGCGAATGGATGCTCTCCTATCGCTATATGCGCATGGACATGGGCGGCAACCGCATCGGCACCGACAGCGTGACGCCGGAGACCATCGTCACCACCATCGCCAATCCCCATTCGGGGGCCGCCACCTTGCGCTCGGTGCCGACCCGGATGACCACCGACATGCATATGTTAGGGCTGATGGGCGCGCCCACCGACTGGCTCACCCTGATGGCCATGGGCTCGTATCAGCGCAAGGAGATGGACCACATCACCTTTGCGGGCATGGCAGGCACGACACGACTCGGCGAGTTCACCACGCGCTCTTCCGGCCCCGGCGACACGCGCCTGACCGGCCTGATCCGGCTCTTCGACGACGGCACGCACCACATCCACCTCAATGCCGGGCTCAGCCTGCCGACAGGCTCTATCAGCGAGACGGACACGGTACTGGCACCGACGGGCATGCAACCGCTTCTGAGAATGCCCTATGCCATGCAGTTGGGCTCCGGCACCTACGACTTGCTGCCGGGCGTGACCTATACCGGCAGCGCCGATGGCTGGGGTTGGGGGGCGCAATATGCCGGCAATCTGCGGCTCGGCGACAACGATGCGAACTACAGCCTCGGCGACGAGCATCGGCTGAATCTCTGGGCCAGCCGTCAGTTCGGCGATTGGCTCAGCACATCGCTGCGCCTGCGTGGCAGCAGGATCGGCAAGATCGACGGCCAGGATGCGGCGATCACGGCACCGGTGCAGACCGCCGACCCCGACAATTACGGCGGCAAGCGGCTCGACGTTGCCTTCGGCTTCACCCTCGACCCGGCCTACGGTCCCCTGCAAGGCCACAGCCTTGGCGTGGAGGTTGTCGTACCCGTCTATCAGGACCTGAACGGCCCGCAGATGGAAAGCGACTGGATGGTCATGGTGGGGTGGAAATTCATGTTCGGCCCGCTTTAAGGAGGCAAGACCGATGCGTATCCTGACACTTCTGTTCTCCCTGTGGTTGGCGGCCGGCTCTGCGGCCGCCGCCGCGGACGGGCCGCAGATCGGCGGCCCCTTCACCATGACCGACATGCATGGCGAAGGGGTTACCGAGCAGTCCTATCAGGGCAAATATCTGCTGGTCTTTTTCGGCTTCACCCATTGCCCGGCGGTCTGCCCGACTTCGCTGTTGAGCATCGCCCACGCGTTGGACGCGCTCGGCGGCGATGCGGACAAGGTGCAGGCGGTGTTCGTGACCGTGGACCCGGCGCGCGACACGCCCGAGGTCTTGGCGAAATATGTCGCCAACTTCCACCCGGATATCGTCGCGCTGACCGGCAGCGATGCCCAAGTGGAAGCGATTGCGCAAGCCTATCGAGTCTATTACGCCCGAGTGGATGTGCCTGATTCGGAAGCCGGCTATCTGATGGATCACTCAGCCGCGATCTATCTCATGGGGCCGGACGGGCGCTATCTCACCATGTTGCGCCACAATGCGGAGCCCGGAGATATCGCCGGCGCGGTGCGGGAGTACTTCTAGCGCTCCCGCATCGCCTTGCCCTGGGCGTGCAGGATCGGCTTCATGAGATATTTGAGCACGGTCTTCTTGCCGGTCAGGATGTCCACCTCGGCGACCATGCCGGGGATGATCGGCAGGACCGCGCCATCCTTGGCAACCAGGAAGTTGCGGTTGGTGCGGACGTTGATCTTGTAGAAGCTCTCGCCTTCCTCATTGGTGATGGTGTCGGCGCTGATCTGCTCCAGCGTCGCATTGAGGCCGCCATAGATGGCGAAGTCATAGGCCGTGAGCTTGACGATGGCCTCCTGACCGGGGAAGAGAAAGCCGATGTCGGAAGGGCGAATATCTGCCTCGACAAGCAGATTGTCCTCGATCGGCACCACCTCGATGAGGTCCTGACCGGGCTGCACCGTGCCGCCGATGGTGTTGATGAGGATCTGCTGCACCTTGCCCTCGACCGGCGAGCGCACCTCGGTGCGCAGGACCTGGTCCGCTGCCGAGGTCACCTCCGACGTGGCGCCTGCGAGCAGCCCCTGTGCTTCGACCAGTTCCGCGGCCACCTCGGCCTCCCGCGTCGCGCGATACTCGGAGATTCGCGCGCGCACCGCGTTGCAGTGCATGGGTGACTTAGAAAGTCCTGCACGGCGTCGTCGATACTCTCTTCGTCGTTATAGGATGTCAGGGCAACCGTTACAGACTCGGCGTTGATATCGTCAACACGGACTTGCCGAATGATCCTCTTGCGATTGAACAGGAATAGGAGATCGAAAAGGGTGAGCGCCAGTCCGAACACGACCGGAATGCCGCTATACCAGACTAACCATTCGCTTAAGGGCGTGAGCTGGTCGTAGAGCCCGAGAAAATATCTCGGGACCACCAAGACCACGCCGACGAGGTACATCAATAGACCAATGAAAAACGAGTAGATCCCGTAAAGAAGAAATGGTTTGTCCAGGAATGCCGGCACCACCCTCGCGCTCCGGACCGGTGTCGCCGCAGGATCCAACCGGGAGTTCCCAGCTTCGTCAAATTCAGGGTCACGCTTCTCTATATCCCGCATTCTCAACCTACATTTCGATCAGGTTTGAGCCGAATTCCTGCCCACGCCACGTCAACACCTCCGGGACAGCTATCGGGTATTGAACAAGAGAGAAATTTCCAATCATCGTAGCCGGTAAGATGCGAAGATATGACACTATTCCGGATCGACCGGGAAGCGGCCGGAAATCGTATCATCGTGCTACCGCCAAAGGAACGGTGTCCGCATTGGTGCCGGCTTTCGGCGGCCTGCGACTGGAGTGGCAGGGTATAACAGCCTATTCTGCCGAATTGGCAACGATGAGGGACCGAGAATGAACCTGTCGAGATTATTGGCGGCGCGGGCCGAGGCCGGCGAGCCAGTGCGCGTGGGTATCGTAGGTGCAGGCAAGTTCGGCACCATGTTTCTGGCCCAGGCACGCCTTACCACGGGTCTGCAGGTCCTCGGCATCGCCGATCTCGATGTCGCCAAAGCCGCCACCAATTGCCGTGGCGCCGGTTGGAGCGACGGCCAACTTGCCGCGCCGGATCTCGACGGTGCTGCGAAGACGGGCGCCACGCATATCGGCGATGATGCCCAGGCATTGCTGTCGCATCCCGCTCTCGATGTGCTTGTCGAAGCCACGGGCGATCCGCGAATCGGCATCCGCCATTGCCTTGCCGCCATCGACAACGGCAAGCATGTCATCATGGTCAATGTCGAGGCGGATGTGGTGGCCGGCCCGCTCCTGGCCCGCCGGGCGGAGCGCGCAGGGGTCGTCTACAGCCTTGCATGGGGCGACCAACCGGCCTTGATCGCCGAACATGTGGATTGGGCCCGCGCCTGCGGCTTTACGGTGGTATGCGCCGGAAAGGGCACGCGCTATCACCCGGATTTTCATCGATCCACGCCCGACACCGTATGGGACAACTTCCATTTCGGCCGCGAGACGGCGGAACGCGGCGGCATGAATCCGAAGATGTTCAACTCCTTTATCGACGGCACAAAGTCGGGCATCGAGATGACGGCGGTTTGCAACGCGACCGGTCTGACACCGCAGCCGGACGGTCTGTCCTTTCCGCCCTGCTCCCAGGATGAGCTCGCCGAAGTGCTCAAACCAAGAGCCGCCGGCGGCAGCACCAGCCATGCCGGCACGACCGAGGTGGTGTCATCGCTCAACCGCGACATGACACCGGTCGAGAATGATCTGATGGTGGGCACCTATATCGTCATCGAAGGCGATAACGACTATGTCCGACATTGCTTCGAAGAATATCGCATGCTGCCCGACACGACCTACCATTACGCCGCCTTGTACCGCCCTACCCATATGATCGGCCTTGAACTTGGCATATCGGTCGCCTCGGCGGCGCTGCGCGGTGAACCCACTGGGGCGCCCACCGGCTTCCGCTCCGACGTGGTCGCCTGCGCCAAGCGTCCCCTCAAGAAAGGGGAAATTCTCGATGGCGAGGGTGGCTATATGGTCTGGGGCAAGCAGGTCCCGGCGCCGGAGTCGCTTGCCATGGGCGGCTTGCCGCTCGGCCTTGCCGGCGAGGTTGCCCTCACCTGCGATATCGCCGAGGGCGAACTGCTGACCTGGTCGGATGCTGCGATAGACAAGAACGACGAGGCGGTTCGCATTCGCCGCGAGATGGAGACCGCATTCGGCCGCAGCAATGTCGATTGAGGGCTATGCCGGCGTATAGACGCCGCGATGCCCGTCGACACGTTTGAAGGATTCGGTCACCCCGATGACCGTTTCGGATCCGCCGAGGAAGAGAAAGCCGTCATCCGCCATGCATTTGCGGATATTGTCCAGGACACGCTTTTTCGTGTCCGGATCGAAATAGATCAGGACGTTTCGGCAGAACACCGTATCGAACTTGCCGAGGGCATCGAAACTCTGAAGCAAATTGAGATTGCGGAATGTCACCATTGCGCGAATGGCACTATCGATTTGCCAAGTCTCATTCACCTGTTTGAAATATTGCATCAGCATCTTAACGGGCAAGCCACGCTGCACTTCAAACTGGGAATACAGTCCAACCTTGGCCTTTCCCAAGGCCTCGTTCGACAGATCCGTCGCCACGATATCGTTGCGCCAGCCCATCATTTCGCCAGCGGCATCCTTGAGAATCATGGCCAAGGAATACGGTTCCTGGCCGGTCGAGCAGGCTGCGCACCAGATACGGAGCTTCTTCTGGATACGCCGCTCCTCACGCAATGCCGGCAGCACGAAATCCCGAAACTCTTCGAAAGGACGACTGTCCCGGAAGAAGAAGGTCTCGTTCGTGGTCATCGCCTCGACCACGTCGTTGATGAGCCCTTACCGGCCGCGACCCTGTCCGCCGGGCTTTCGAGACCATGATCGGCCGAGTTGCGGACCATGTGCGTGAGCGGGTCCTTGATCAGCTCCAGCACCTGACGGTCAAGCTCGGTATCGGCACCGACCATCTTCAGCTCGATCTTCTTGTCGAGCTCCAAGGCAAGGTCACGGACAATTCGCGGAAGCTTGGCCCAGGCGTTGCCAATGGGCTGCATCCGCGTCTTCATGACGCTTTCCTGCAATTCGGTCGTGATGTGGTTGAGGCGCTGCAGGGGAGCAGCGAACTCGCTGTCCTCCATATGGCGAACCATCTGCAGCAACTGATTGCGCGAGAGCACCAGTTCGCTGACCGAGGTCATCAAATCTTCAAGCAGACCCACATGGACGCGGATGGTCTGATTGGCGACCGCCCCTTCCTTGGCACCTTGCTTGTCGCCATCGGCACTGGCCGGCTTCTTTTCGGGCTTTTTCTCCGGCGCGGGTGGCGGCGCTGCGGCTGCAGGCTCCGGCGTAGGCGGTGCGGGCTCCGGCTCGGGTTCAGGAGCAGGTGCCTCCGCTTCTTGCCCGGTTTGTGCCGCGGGAACCGGTACGAAACCGTGCTCGTCCTCTTCCACGACGGGCTCTGGCGCGGCATCCACACCTGTCTCACCGGCCGGGACGGGAACAAAACCATGCTCATCGGGTTCGTCTGCTGCGGGCTCCGGAGCCGCCTCGCTTTCGGCGCTTTCCGCGGTGCCCATCGACGTGCCGCCACTATCGGCAAAATCATTCAGCCGCTTGATCAACTCGGCATCATTGCCCTCAGGCTCAGCTTCTGTCGCTTCCAGGGTCGCCAGGAGTTCCTTGATCTGGTCGAGGCATTCCAGGATCAGTGTCACGCCATCGGCATTGACCGTAATTTCACCATCCCTGAACTTGCCGAGGATATTCTCGCCGGCATGGGCAACGGACTCGAGCCGCGGCAGGCCCAAGAAACCACACGTACCCTTAATCGTATGAACCAATCGAAATATGTTGCCGAGCAACCCGGGATCGTTGGGATCCTGCTCAAGCTTCACCAACTCCATATCGAGCTGATCCAAGCTTTCTGCGGTCTCTGTGAGGAATTCGACTAACAGATCATCCATAATTTCGCTCCGTGCCATCCGGCAAGCTTGCCGGGCAGCCTCTGTTCACCACCGCCAGGCAACTGACAACGCGTCCTGACCTATCGACATCCATGCTTGTATTTGGACCACGAGGGCAGCTAAGCAACTGCCGAGCGGCTCGAATTTGGCGCTTGTCCGCTTGTGACGGGTTCCGTCTTGTTATATACGCTCATATATAGCCGATTGTCGGCAGTCAGGGAGAAGGCTGGCATGATCGATCGCTTTGGGCGACAGGTCACATATTTGAGGATATCAGTGACCGACCGCTGCGATTTTCGCTGTCTCTACTGTATGGCGGAAGACATGACCTTCCTGCCCAAGGCAGAGGTCTTGAGCCTGGAGGAGCTTGACCGGGTAGCCAGCGCGTTTGTCGGGCTCGGCGTCAGAAAGCTGCGCCTCACTGGCGGCGAGCCTCTGGTTCGCAAGAACGTCATGAGCCTGATCCGCTCGCTCGGCCGGCATCTTCAGTCCGGCGACCTCGACGAGCTTACCCTTACCACCAACGGCAGCCAACTCTCACGCTTTGCTGACGAGCTTTATGACTGTGGTGTCAGGCGGATAAACGTATCCCTTGATACCTTGGATGCGGAAAAGTTCGCCGAGATTACGCGTTGGGGACGCATCGAACAGGTCATGGACGGGCTGGCCGCAGCGAAGGCTGCAGGGCTTGCCGTCAAGATCAACGCCGTCGCGCTCAAGGGCGTCAACGAACATACCATCGACGACATGGTGGCGTGGTGCGGCGACGAGGGCTATGACATGACCCTCATCGAGACCATGCCGCTGGGCGATATCGAGGGCCAACGCACGGATCAGTACCTACCTCTTTCCCTGCTTCGCAAGCGCCTCAAGAAGAACTGGACGCTGACGGAGTCGGATTACGCCTCCGGCGGTCCCGCCAGATATGTCCGCGTCGAGGAAACAGGGCGCCGCCTGGGCTTCATCACCCCGATGACCCATAACTTCTGCGAATCCTGCAATCGGGTGCGTCTGACCTGCACCGGTACCCTGTTCATGTGCCTGGGCCAGGAAGATGCCGTCGACCTGCGCACGCCGTTACGTTCAAGCGAAACCAATGGGCCGCTTGTCGATGCCATTCACGAGGCCATTGATCGCAAGCCCAAGGGGCATGATTTCGTTATCGACAGGCGCACCGAGCAGCCCGCCCTCGCCCGTCATATGAGCCTTACGGGCGGTTAGCCGGAATCGGGCCCCTGCCCTTGAACGCCGACAAGATCACATTCGTCGCTACCGACAATCCGGAGGCCGAGACGGCTTTCGAAGAGCTGTCGGCCGCCTATGGCAATGTCAGCCCGGAAGAGGCGGAAGTCATCGTAGCGCTCGGCGGCGACGGTTTCATGATCGAGACCCTTCACCGTTTCATGGGCCTTTCGGTGCCGATCTATGGCATGAACCGTGGCACCGTCGGCTTTCTCATGAACGTCTATGATACAGAGGGCTTGCTCAGGCGTATCGGGTCGGCGGAGAAATCGATCCTCAATCCGCTTCACATGCGTGCCACAGATGCCGATGGCCGTGTCGTCGAGGCTCTCGCGATCAACGAAGTGTCTCTGCTGCGGCAAACCCGTTACGCGGCCCATCTGGCCCTGACCGTGGATGATAGAACCCGCCTTGAAGAGCTCGTCTGCGATGGCGTGATCGTTGCCACGCCCGCGGGCAGCACGGCCTATAACCTGTCCGCCCATGGACCGATCCTGCCGCTCGGCTCGCATTTGCTGGCGCTGACACCGATCTGCGCCTTTCGCCCGCGTCGCTGGCGCGGTGCTTTGTTGCCGGAAGGGGCAACAGTGATCGTCGATATCTTGCGCGCGGACCACCGCTCCGTGAGCGCTACGGCGGATTTTACCGAG
>CAZKTK010000094.1:0-9492 GCA_964555535.1 uncultured Rhodospirillaceae bacterium | reverse complement strand
GATAGGGCGGGTCGTACTTGTCGTCGACCAGCAGCGTCCTGCCCTTGTCGTCCTTCGATTCCCTGATTTCCGCCATGTCCGCGCCCTCCTACAACGGCTCGGCGATGCCGTGCTTCTTGACCATCGAGAAATGGAAGAAGAGCAGCATGAACAGGATCGCCGGCAGGATCAGCACGTGAATGATGAAGGTGCGGTAGATCGTGAAGGTGTCGAGCAGGAAGGCCTGCACGAAGCCCCCGATCACAGGCCAAGTCTCCACATAGTCGACCCAGATGGCATAGGACCAGTAGGCGCGCCAATCCCAGGGCAGGATGATTCCCGTCACCACGAACAGGAAGACCATGAGGAACTGGAGGACGCCCGACATCCAGTTGAATTCGCGCGGATTGCGATAGGCCCTGCGGTAGAACACGGTCACCATGTGGGTGAACACGGCCGCGACCAGCAAGGTGGAGCCCCAGCGGTGCATGTTTCGCATCAGCCAGCCGCCGGTGACCTCGTTGCTCATGCGCTCGATGCTTTGCAGCGCAAGCTCCGGATTGGGCATGTAGAACATGACCAGGAAGATGCCGGTCAGCAGCTGCAGCACGATGATAAAGAGCGAGATTCCGCCGAAGCAGTAATAGAAGGCGCTATTGGGGACCGCCTGCGACATCTTCTTGCGCGCAAATCCGCCAACGCCGGTTCGCGACTCGAACCACTGGTAGAGCCCGGAACTCATTAACCGCTGTCTCCCTTCTCGCCAGCCTTCGCCGTTGGCGCCAAAATAGCCTCATCGAAGGCCGTCTGGCCAGACCCGAGAGAGAAAATCGCATTCATTCGCCGCATAGTCATTCCGCACTTGACGCAGGACTGAGAGTCGGGGACCGTGCGCGCTATGGTGATACAGATGAAAACCCATGCCATGCGTGCTATTGCGGCGGTTGTCGGAGCTCTCGGCAGTACCATGATCGTGTTCGGTGCGCAGGCGTTTGACGACACGGATTTGCAGCGCGTTGCGGCGCTCAATCAATGCGAGGCCTGTGACCTGCGTGAAGCGGCGCTGGCCGGTGCCGACCTCAGCCGCGGCGCTCTCGCGGGCGTCGATTTGCGGCAAGCCGATTTGCAGCTCGCGAATCTCAGCCACGCATTGTTGCCCCAGGCGCGTCTCGGCAAGGCGAATATGAGCGGTGCCGACCTCAGTCATGCATTGCTGCGCGAGGCCGATCTTCGCAATGCCATCTTGGCGGGTGCGGCCATGGGCTTTGCCGATCTGACCTATGCGGAGCTGAGCAATGCCGACCTTACCGGTGCCCGCCTGACCCGCGCCGAGATGGGGCGCGCCATCATGCGGCGGAGCGATCTGACCGGCGCCAATATGGGCAAGATCGAGGCCATCGATGCCGACCTCAGCGGCTCGACGATGATCGGCGTCAACTTGACCCGGGCCAATTTGCGCAAGGCGTTCATCGGCGAGGCCGATCTCACGCGGGCGCACATGACCGAGGCGGTGCTGAGCCGCGCCGATCTGGCCGGTGCGGTGATGGTCGGGGCCAATCTCGAGCAGGCCAGCCTGCGGTCATCGTTTCTCAACGATGTCGATTTCAGCCAGGCGAACCTTGTGGATGCCGATCTATCTAACGCCGACCTGAACGGTGCTGTCTTGCATCAGACCGAGGCGCGAGGCGCCAATTTCGCCCGCTCCGTCTTCAGCAGCGCCAGCCTTACCGCGGCAGACCTCAGTGGCGCCGATCTTGCCGGCGCGCAGGCCGACGCGGCGGATTTCACGGGCGCCGTCCTGGTTTCGGCGGTTCTCACCAAGGCCGACCTTGGCGGTGCCATCCTGTCCGGCGCGGACCTCAGTGGCGCCAGCTTGCGCCAGGCCAATCTGCGCGGCGCGAACCTGGCACGGGCCAATCTGACCGGCGCGGTGCTGCGCAAGGCGAATCTTAGCGATGCTGATTTGAGTGGCGCGACCCTCGAAGGCGCGGATCTCACCGGTGCGATCCTGTGCGCGACGGCCATGCCATGGGGCGAGGAAAACGGAGGCTGCAGCGAATGATGCGCGGATATCTTGCCGCTCTCCTGGTCTTTGCCTCTCCGGCGTTTGCGTTTGACGAGACCCAGCTCGCCGCCCTCCAGGCGGATGGCCAGTGCATCGGTTGCGCCCTGTCGGGCGCCGACCTTGCCGGGGCCGACCTCGGCCAAGCCAATCTCTGGCGTGCCGACCTCAGGGGCGCCAATCTCGCCGGCGCGGACCTCGGCGGCACCAACCTGCGTGATGCCAACCTGGCCGGCGCCGATCTCAGCGAGGCGGCGCTGCAGGAGGGCAATCTCAAATATGCTGCGCTGTCTGGCGCCAGCCTGCGTGACGCCCAATTGCAGGGCGCCAACCTGCTCGCCGCGAACTTGGCCGGCGCGGACCTTGCCGGTGCGGATCTGACTTACGCCTATCTCGGGCATGCCGACCTGCGCGGTGTCGCCCTGGGCGGCTCGGTCCTGCAAAACGCGACCCTGAGCGAGGCCGATCTCGACCGTGTCGACCTCACCGATCTCGACCTCACCACCACGGCCTTGCGCAATACCAAAGTTGCCGGCGCTACCTTCTGCCGCACCCAGACCCCCTGGGGCCAGGAGGATTCCGGCTGCTGAGCCGGACAGGAGTGGGGCTATTCTTCCATCGCAGAACAGGGTATTCCCCTCGCTGGATGTAAGGGCGAGGGTGGAGACTCATGAGCGACTCCCATTTCTTCAATCTGCACGATCTCAGCCAGGGCATTGCGCGCACCTTGGCCGAGGGCCTGGAGACACGCATATTTCCCGGCGAGAATGTGATGCTGTCAGTAGTACGCATGGCGCCGAACAAGTCGGGCAGCCTGCACAGCCACGCCGAGGAACAGTGGGGCGTGATGCTGGAAGGCAGCGGCGTGCGCATTCAGGATGGCGTCGAGCACGCCGTGGCGGCGGGTGACTTCTGGCAGTCGCCGGGCCATGTGGAGCACGGCTTCCGCGCCGGGCCCGACGGTGCCGTGGTGCTCGATATCTTCAGCCCGCCGCGCGAGGAATACCGCAAGAAGGGCTCGGGCTTTGGCGCTTGAGGCGGAGGCCGCCGGCGACGTCGTCGCCGATGCGGCCGCGCTGGCGGAAAGCGTCACCGCGATCTTTACCGCCTGCGATTCCCAGCCCGAGGAAGCGCGAGCCATCGCCGAGAACCTGGTCGCCGCCAACCTTGCCGGCCATGACAGTCACGGCGTCGGCATGGTGCCGCTTTATGTGCGCAATGTCGGGCGCGGCGCCGTCTATGCGAACCAGCATGTCGGCGTGCTCAAGGATGACGGGCCGGTGCTGCAGCTCGACGGCAATCTCGGCTATGGCCAGGTGATCGGGGCCGAGGCCATGGATCTTGCCATCGCCAAGGCAAACGAGAGCGGTGTTGCCATTGTCGCACTGCGCAACACCCATCATCTTGGGCGCATCGGTGCCTGGGGCGAGCAATGCGCCGAGGCCGGCCTGGTCTCGATCCACTACGTCAATATCAACGGTCACAAGCCGCTCGTGGCACCCTTTGGCGGGGCCGAGGGGCGTTATGCCACAAACCCCTATTGCACAGCCCTGCCGGGCACGGATACGCAGCCGCCGGTCGTGCTCGACATGGCGACAAGCAAAATCGCCGTCGGCAAGGTGCGCGTCGCCCACAACAGGGGCAGGACCCTTGAGGAGGATACGCTGATCGATGCATCCGGTGTGCCCACCAACGACCCCGGCGCCATGTTCCGCGATCCGCGCGGCGCTCTGCTGCCCTTCGGCGACCACAAGGGCTATGGCATGGCCCTGATCTGCGAGCTGCTGGCCGGCGCGCTGGTCAATGGCGGCGGCTGCGTGCCGGCGCGTCAAACCCGCGAGAGCGTCATCAACAACATGCTCAGTATCGTTCTCGATCCGGCGGCGCTCGGCGAGGTGGACTTCTTTCGCAGCGAGCTTGATGAGATTACCCGCTACGTGAAGTCATCGGCGCCGGCGGAGGGTGTCGATGCGGTAATGGTGCCGGGCGATCCGGAGCGCAAGCAGCGCGCGGCGCGGGGCGCCAACGGAATCAACATCGACGCCACGACGTGGCAGGAAATCCTCGATGCGGCGGAGTCCGTGGGCCTGTTGCCGAGCGACTTGAGGACGTAGGGGGGTAGCATGTCGGTGGACTACGATATTGTTGTACATGGCAACAATCTGAAAATGAAAGACGGGTTCCTGGGCCTTGCCAACGTCACGCTGATTACCTGCGACGATGGGCCGATCCTGTTTGATGTCGGCCACTACTGCAATCGCACGACGTTGCTCGATGCCTTGTCGGCAAAGGGCATGAAACCGGCTGACGTCAAGGTGGTGTTTCTCTCCCACCTCCATTTCGATCACGCCAACAATATCGATCTGTTCCCGGACGCCAAGGTCATGGTCAGCCGGCGCGAATGGGATTATGCGGGTGATCCCCACAAGGACGATATTTTTATTCCCTGGATGGTTCGCGAACAGTTGCAGAAGCATAACCTGGAACTGATCGACGGGGAGGCGAAGATCAGCGAGGGCGTGCGCTATTTCCCCGCGCCGGGCCACACGCCGGGGTCCTTCGCGCTGCGCCTCGACACCGATCGCGCCGGCTGCGTCGTCGTCGCAGGCGATGCCATCAAGTATCCGAAAGAGGCGCTGACGAAGTGCTGCGACCTGGCCTTCGATAGCATCGCCAACGGCACGGTCTCGATCGAGCGCATCCTGGAGATGGCGGACCGCATCGTTCCTGGCCACTTCCCCGAGCTCATCAAGCGCGACGGCGGCTTCCTCTGGGAGGACGCGGCGGAGTTCTCGCTCCTGGTGCGTTGAGGCTGAAGGGCTCTAAGCGCTTCCAAATGTTCGTGATTTGTTCTGTTCTGCGAAAAAAAATGGAACGCGCAGGGAGAATGTGGCGATGATTGGGGGAAGCTGTTTCTGCGGGGCGGTCAGGTTCGCTCTATCGGCCAAGCCGACGATGATGGGAACGTGCCATTGCACAAGGTGCCGCAAGGCCGGCGCGAGCACTATTGTATTCGTCAAGAAGGCGGACTTGAAATGGATCGAGGGGCGGGAGCATGTCCAGCGTTACGAGCCGGCGCCTCCCTATAAATATGGTCGCTGCTTTTGCCGGATCTGCGGTACCTTGCTTGGAGAAATTCTCTCCGAGGCAGACAGCTTCCCGATTGCCGCAAGCGCCCTCGATGGCGAGCTTGATTTGCGAAACGAATTCCACGAGTTCGTTTCGGAGAAGCCCTCGTGGTACGAGATCTGTGATGAGGCTAAGCAGTTCGATGGGCATCCTGTCTCAACATAGGGCCTCGCCACTCAATTCCCTGACAACAAACCGGTTCCATCTAAGCCTGAAGGGCTCTAACGCGCGTTGCGCGCGCCGTCGACCATATAGACCGAGCCAGAGCAGTGGCTGCTGTCGTCGGAGGCGAGGAACAGCATCATCTTGGCGATCTCTTCCGGCTCCGCGTAGCGCCCCATGGGTGAGGTGCGGGCATAGCGTTTGCGCGCGCCTTCCGGGTCTGAGGGATCGGTGCCGGCTTCAAGAGAGCGCATCATGCGCGTCTCGACCGGCGACGGATTGATGGTGTTGACACGCACGCCGTCCGGAGCGCCTTCCAGGGCCGCGGTGCGCATCAGCCCTATGACACCGTGCTTGCTGGCGACATAGGCGCTGATGCCCTCGCGTCCGCGCAGGCCCGCGATTGAGGAGGTCAGCACGATGCTGCCGCCGCCGCGCTTGGCGATCGCCGGCATGGTGTGTTTGAGCCCGAGCCAGACACCGCGCAGGTTGACCGCGATGACCCGGTCGAACATATCCTCCGGATACTCGGCGATTGGCTGGACGACTCCTTCGATGCCGGCGTTCAAGAGGGCGATATCGAGGCCGCCGAAGCGCTCTTGGGCCAAGGCGACGCTTGCCTGCATGGCATCGCCGTCCGCCACGTCGGCGGCCATGCAGGCGATATCGTCGCCGGCCAGTCCGGCCATGTCGGAGTCGTCGATATCGACCAGCACCAGCTTTGCGCCTTCAGCTGCGAACAGCCGTGCCGCCGCCGCACCGATTCCCGCCGCCGCGCCCGTGATTAGCGCGACCTTGTCCTGCAAACGCCCCATATGTCGTGTCCTCCCCCGAAATTACAGCAGTGTCACCCACTCCTGCGCCCAGGTCAGTGCCTCGTCGTCGGGCAGAGGCTGGGTACAGGCGTCGATCTCAAGGCGCTCGCCCACCTTTGTCGCACCGAGCGCGGCGAACAGGGCATCGAGCTGGCGGCCGGCGCCGCAAAACGTATCGGCGAAGGTCTGGTCGCCGAGGGCGATGACGCCGTAACGCAAATGGGACAGGTCGGGCCGCTTTTCGCTGAGCGCTTCCTGCAAGGGGATGATGTTGTCCGGCAGCTCGCCGTCGCCATGGGTCGAGGTGCAGATCAGCACGACCGCCCTGCTCTCGGGCAAGGCGTGCTCGTCCGACATCACCGCGATCTCGTGCCCCGCCGGCCCCAGCTCCTCGGCGAGGGTTTCCGCGACAAGCTCCGCGTTGCCCGATTCGGTTCCCACCAGGATGAGGATGTCGGTCACGTTCCGTGCCCCGTTCGCGATCGTGTTCCACGGCAGTCTCGGCAATCGCCGCCGTGCTTGCAACCTTTGCCATATTGCCGCCACGGGACGGTAGGATTAGGCTATCCGGGGAGGAGCCGCCGCATGATGCAGGAGAAGGATCGCGCGCTGGTGGCGCGTATTGCCGCCGGCGAGACCCTGATGGGGCCGGACGAGGTGACACCGGGCTATCGGGGCGAGCTGCTGCGCCTGATGGTGGGCCTTGTCGATTCCCAGCTGGCCGGTGCCGCCGGGCTCGCCGGGCAGATCAACGCGGCACCGACGATCTCGGACCGTCAGCTGGCGGCGCGCATGGTGAGCGAGAAGTTCGCCCATGCCGGGACGGTGCTGGATCTGCTGGTGCCGTTCGGGGTCGATCCGGATCTCTACATGGTCGAGCATGCCTGGGATGCGCGTATCGACCGCTCGGCGGATCTCGGGTTTCGCCGTATCGGCGGCGACAAGCGCCTCAACGTCTTTCATTATCCCCTGCAGGGCTGGCTCGATTCGCTGGTTTTCGTATTGCTGATGGGCGGCGCCTCGGTCATTCAGCTGATCGACCAGGTCGCCTCCTCCTACAAGCCCTTCGCGAATGCTCTGGCCAGTATCGTCGCCCGCGAAGCGCGCCATGCCCGTCAAAGCGAGCGGGCGTTGGAGCTGGTCATCGAGCGCTCGGGCAACCGCACCCGGCCCCAGGCTGCCGTGGCCTATTGGTGGCCGCGCGTGGTGGCGAGCTTCGGACATGCGGGTTCGGAGCGCATGGAGCTTTATGTCGCCTACGGCCTGCGTCGGCGCGACAATGGCGATTTGCTCCAGCAATGGCATGAGGAGACGGCCAAGCGCCTGACCGCGCTCGGACTGGAACCGGGCGCGTGAGATCCCTTGCCGCGGCGGTGTTCGCGGCCCTGATCGCCGCCGCGCCGGCCCTGGCGGGCGATCGCGAGCGCGAATGGCAATTTGTGCACGATGTGCTGTTCGGGGGCTATGCCGAGGGCGATCCCGCTGACCGGCGCGTCAATCGTTTTGTCGAACAGCCGTTGGCAATGGTTTTCGACGGGCAGCCAGCCGACATCGAATTCGTGGCCGGCGCCATTGCCGCCATCGACGTGCTGTTGGGTGAGACCAGGCTGCGGCTGGAGACCCGGTGGCCCGATTTCGTCAACGTTGCGCTACTGGTGTTGCCGCGCGAGCGCCTGCCCTGGCTTGTCAGGCAACATGACCTCAATGGCAATGTCGCAAAGCTCGGCGTCGGCTACACGGAGACTTGGTTGGGGCCGGAACTCGATATTGACCGCTCGCTGGCGATTATCATGGCCGAAACGCAGGGGCGCGAGCGTCGCGCCACCCTGATCCATGAGCTCTACCACACCTTGGGCCCCGGCGGTCACAGCGCGCTGTTTCCCGAAAGCGTGGTCTACGAGGATGGTCTGGCCAGCTCCAGCGCGCTCGTGCTCGCGCCGGTGGATGTGAAGCTGCTGGCGCTACTCTATCGCCACCTGAAGCCCGGCGATACGGTTGCCGAGGCGCGTGCCGCCTTCGACCTCTTCTGGGATTCGCTCGACCCTCTCGTCGATCAGTACAACGCTTCCAGGCGTTCGCCGTAGCGCTCGAGGATCTGGTGCCGGCGGAGCTTCATGGTCGGGGTCATCATCTCGTTCTCGACCGTAAACGCGCCATCCGCCACGGCAAACCGGCGCACCTTCTCGATCACCGATAGCTGGGCGTTGGCGCGGCTGACCGCGTCGTCCAGCACCGAGTGAAGGTCCTTGTCGCCGGCCAGTTCGGCCAGGTCGGTCGACTTTCCGTTTTCCCGGGCCCAATGGGTGACGAATTCCAGCGACGGCACCACCAGGGCCACCAGGTGCGGGCGCTGGTCGCCCATCACCATGGCCTGCTCGATCTCGGGCTCCAGCGCGAGAATGCCTTCCACCCGTTGCGGCGAGACATTGTCGCCGCCGGATATGACGATAATGTCCTTCTTGCGGTCGGTGATCTCGATATAGCCGTCGTCGTCGATGACACCGATATCGCCGGTATGCAGCCAGCCGTCCTTGAGGGCGGCGGCTGTTTCCTCCTCCAGGTTCCAATAGCCGTCCATGAGCAAGGGCCCGCGCACCAGGATCTCGCCGTCGTCGGCAATGCGCACTTCCGTGCCGGCCGTGGGCGGGCCGACCGTGTGCAGCTTGATGAGATCGGGCGTGTTGCAGCTGATGACCGGTGCCGCCTCGGTCTGGCCGTAGCCCTGCAAGAGGCGCAAGCCGAGGGCGGTGAAGAAGATGCCGATCTCGGTATTGAGCGGCGCGCCGCCCGAAACCAGCGCCTTGAGCCGGCCGCCGAAGCGCCCGCGCACCTTGTTGCGCACCACCTTATCGACGATGGCGTTGTCGAGGCGCTCGAACCAGCCCATGGCGTCCGGGTCCTCGTAGGCCTTGCGCCCGAGCTTCACGGCACGCCAGAAGAGCTTTTCCTTGAAGCCGCCCTGGCGTTTGACGTCTTGCAGGATGCGCCCGCGCATCAGCTCATAGAGCCGCGGCACCGCGGTCATGACCGTGGGCCGCGCTTCGAGCAGATTGGTGGTCAGGGTTTCGACGCGCTCGGCGTAAT
Source organism: uncultured Rhodospirillaceae bacterium (assembly GCA_964555535.1). Lineage (GTDB taxonomy): Bacteria > Pseudomonadota > Alphaproteobacteria > UBA7887 > UBA7887 > UBA7887. The sequence continues at coordinate 261 of CAZKTK010000094.1, read as the reverse complement.
AGATCTCGGCGCCGATGGCGATCGGGAACATCAGCCCGCAGCTGTGCTCGTAGGAGTGGGACAGCGGCAGGAAGGAGAGAAACACCTCTTCGTCGAGGCCGAGCGAGAGCAGCAGCTCGTAGGCGCCGACACAGTTGGCGAGCATGGCGCGGTGGCTGAGCATGACGCCCTTGGGCGCGCCACCCGTGCCCGAGGTGTAGATCAGGCAGGCGAGGCTGTCAGCACCGATGCTGGCGGCTTCCGCGAGAGGATCGCCTTCGC
>CAZKTK010000093.1:0-9514 GCA_964555535.1 uncultured Rhodospirillaceae bacterium | reverse complement strand
TCCGTTTCCTCGGCCGGCGTCATTGGTCCCATGTTCAATATTTCCCTGGGCATGGAGATGGACGCCACCGGCATCGAGAACATCAGGATGATGTCAGGCTATTACAATATCGCGCCTGACGAGATCGACGAGCTTATCCCGAGGATTGCCGAATTCTCAGAGCTCGGCGACTATCTACATGCCGCGGTGCGGACCTACTCCTCCGGCATGATGCTGCGTCTTGCCTTTGCCATCGCCACTGCGAAGCAGCCCGATGTCGTGCTTTTCGACGAGATAATCGGGGCCGGAGACGCGTCGTTTCACGAAAAGGCGCAAGAGCGGCTGGACCAGTTTCTCGAAAGCACCAGGATCCTCGTGTTGGCGTCACACAGTGACGATCTGATTCGCAACTTCTGCAACAGGGCTGTGGTTCTGGAACGCGGGCAGGTCGTCTTTCAGGGCCCGGTGGAGGAGGCGATCGCCTGCTACCACAGCAGGGTGGACGAGCAGCATGCCGATATCGAGACTGCGAAGGCGATGCCGATACAGACCATTGCAGTCCCGGATGGGACGGTGCTGGACCGGGCCGTCGCGGCATGGGCTTCCAGGGTGGCAAGGCTTGTTCCGGCCCCGCTGCATCAGCTATTGCTTGGGTTGCCCCCGATACGCCGCGTCCACACCTTCATCATGCGGCGAATGATGGATGGGCCGGCGCGACCGGCCTCGGCAGCTGTGGCCAAGCCGGCCATGTCATCTGTGCTGCGGCGTCTCTATCAGATCGCGCGCCACGATACATAGGGGATCGAGCGGAACTTCGAGACGTGAATGTGCTATGTTCTGCGCCGAAATCCGTTGCCTTTTGCGAGCCGATGTTGAGAGCGTCATGGTCGAGTTCAACCTTCTAGAATCGTCACCCAAGACAATGCGGGACGTGAAATCCCGGATAGCCGACAAGGTGCGCAATCGTGAGCTTGCGCTGCAGTTCGGTTACGAATATTTCGATGGCACGCGCGCCCAAGGCTATGGCGGGTACACCTATGACGGCCGGTGGCAGGCTGTCGCCCAGCGGCTGGTGGACCGCTATGAGCTAGGGCCGGGCGACAAGGTATTGGATATCGGCTGCGCCAAGGGCTTCCTGGTCAAGGATCTTCGTGATGCGGTTGCCGGCCTTACCGTGTTCGGGCTCGATATTTCCTCCTATGCGCTGTGCCATGCCCATCCGGATGCGCGGCCCTATCTCTTTCGCGGCAACTGCGATCAGCTTCCCTTTGCCGATAACAGCTTCAAGCTGGTGCTAGCCATCAATACCATTCACAATCTCGAGCCGGACGGCTGTCGGCGCTCGCTCGAAGAGATACAAAGAGTGTCTTCCGACCATGCCTTCGTGCAAGTCGACGCCTATCGCAGCGAGGCAGAGCGGCAGCTCTTCGAAGACTGGATGCTGACGGCACGCACTTATCGCGACCCTTCCGGCTGGGCCGTGATGTTCGAGGAAGCCGGTTATACGGGCGACCATTACTGGACGATTCTCGAGCAAGATAAATGGATCGTCAGATAGGCCGCCTGACAGCCGCTAAGGGAGGCGATCTGGGAAGCCTCAAGCGACACGTCGGACGCACCGTTTATCGGCTTTTGGCACCGCGTGTCTCGCGTGCGGGTGGTCAGCTCGGCAATGGCCAACCGATCGTGGCTGGATTTCTCTCGACGCCCAGCGGTCTCGGCGAATCCGCGCGTCTCTGTTACTCCGCGCTCGAGTCATTGGGCCTTTCGCCACAATATTTCGACTTTGGCCGCCGCTTTGCCAGGGCCGCCAAGCTGGATGCATTCTCTGCTCAGGGTATCGTGGACTGGCGCGCGGCCGGCCCGCTTATCGTGCATGCGAACCCGCCCGAACTGCCTGCCGTCTGCTTTTTCATGGGAAAGCGGGCGCTCGCCCACCGCTTCGTGGTCGGCTATTGGGCCTGGGAGCTGGAAACCATTCCACCGGCTTGGATGCCCGGCTTCCGCTATGTGCATGAAGTCTGGACGCCAAGCCACTTCGCCGCCGAGGCAATTCGACCGTTCACCGACAAGCCGGTTCGTGTCGTGCCCCACCCGCTTTCGCCGGTCGAGGCAAAACGAGACCGTCAAAGGTTCGGCCTTGCCGAGAGAGATCTGCTCGTTCTCTGCGGCTGCGATCTGCGCTCCAGTGTCGAGCGCAAGAACCTGGAAGGAAATATCAAAGCATTCCGCACCGCCTTCGGCGAGGCGGATGACGTCGCGCTGCTTATCAAGATGGGTGGCGCCGAGGCATATCCGGAACTGGCGAACGAGATTGAGACCAGGGTCGATTCCCTGAACAACGTGCGCCTGATGAGCGACGTGCTGTCGGCAGACGCCATGGTAGGCCTTATTGCTACAGCGGATATTATCCTGTCGCTGCACCGCTCGGAGGGGTTCGGCCTGCTTCCGGCCCAGGCAATGGTATTAGGCAAGCCAACGATCGCGACCTATTGGTCTGGGAACATGGACTATATGGCGGAAGGGGCAAGCTTGCGCGTTCCGGCCGACAAGTTGATTCCGGTGCGCGACCCCCAGGGCATCTACCCGTATCCGTCATCGCGTTGGGCGGACCCCGATATCGACCAGGCGGCAGTGGCCCTCAAGCGCCTGGCGAGCGATCCGGAAGAACGGCGCCGGCTTGGCGCGGCGGGTGCCGCGGCAATACAAGAGCACTGCTCGCCCGAGAAGTACTGGCAGGCCTGCGGCCCGGCGTTTCAGAGGCTTGTGGCTCGTCCGGCCGGCACGCCCTAGCCTAGGTCGGAGTCGCCTTTGTGGGCTTTGCCGACCGCATCTTCGAAGGGCGTAAAGACGAAACCGGGAAAGGTCCGGTGTATCGCCGTAATGTCAAACTTACGATGAGTTATGGCGTTGCGCCGTTCGCTGGTGGCGATTTCCGGTTTATCCGCGAAGCAGTCGGCAACCGCTCTGGCCACCTCCATGAACGACGGCGAGACACCGGTCGCGACATTCAAGGTACCGTCGGAGCCGTGCCGGAGCACTTCGGCCACGACGCGTGCAACATCGTTCACATCGATGAAGTCCCGCGTTTCCTCGCCCTCGCCACCGAGGCCGATCTTGCCGTCCTTCGCCGCCTGACGGCGGAAGCGATTGGGGCCGTATGAATTGTGCGTGTCGCGGGCCGCCAGAACCATGGTGCATCTGAGGATGGCCAGGGGACAATCCTTGACCGTTTCGGCAAGCATGATCTCACGCGCTCTGTGCATGATCCCATAGAGATCGGCTGGCGCCGCGGCCGTCTCCTCGTCGACCGCGTTGGCCCCGAACGGATAGACCGCATCCGAGCTCAGATAGATCACCTGAGCCAGCTCCGCGCCCTCGATGCCGGCGCAGACGTTGCGGACCATGACCAGGTTCTTCATCAGGGTGGCGATGTCGCGCCCCTTGTCGGGGGTCAGGGCCGAACAGACGACCAGCGCATCGCCAGGGCTCAGCAGTTCCTGCAATTTACCCGGTGACGTATCGTCGAGCAGATCGAGATCGGCCGAGGATACGCCCAGAACCGGCTGATCGAGGCTCTGAATGTGATCGACGATCTCCTTCCCGATGACGCCTCTGCACCCCAGCACGACGGTCCGTGCGGGAAAGCTGGCTGGCTCGCGGGTATTCTTCATTGGCTGCTCCAATGCATGAGACAAGAGGTTGGAAATCAGTCGCCAACGCCGAGCCGCGTATGTCGCAGCCCGGCGGCCCGGCAACGCTCGCCGTCGAGAACGCCATAGGGATCCACAACGAGATCACCCTTCATGGTCCCCGCCAGGGAAACTGCATCCAGGTCGAAGAACTCGGCCCAAGGGGTCATCAATACCACGGCGTCGGCATTGTCGCAGGCATCAATCGCTCTGTCGCATTGCTCGTACTCGGCCGGCTGTGGCGGCTGATAGGAAACAACCGGATCATAGGTTCTTACGGCACAATGCGGCAGGGCGCCGACCAGGGATATGGCCGGCGAATTCTTGATGGAGTCGGTGTCCGGCTTGTAGGCCAGACCGAGCACCGCGATGGCCGGGGCGGCCATCCCCGCTCCCAAGAGCCGGTACAGCTCGCGCAGGGCCCAGTCCCGGCGATACCGGCTATTATGCTGCCAGCCTTCCACGGTCGCCACGTCGCAGCCCTGGGCTTGCCCGATCCGCACCACCGTTGCCAGATCGCGCTCGAGATTGCCGCCCGAGATGCCCAGCCCCGGCGCCAGATAGGCGTACTCGCCGATTCGCCGGTCGAGCTTGAGAGCCGGCACGATCTCCGACCAGTCGGCGCCGATGCCCTCGCAAATCTCCGCCAGCATGTTCGCTGTCGTGACAGATGCCACGAGGCACATATTGATGGAAATCTTGGCAAGCTCGGCGCTTTCGTAACGCATGGGCAGCACCGGACAATCGAAGGCCGACAAATATTGCGCCAAGGCCGCGGGTAGGGGCTGTCCCACGGTTGGCGTTCCGACGATGATGCGCTCGGGATAGAGCGCCCGTTCGATAGCGCGGCCGAAAATCAAAGTCTCGACCTGATAAAAGAGACGCTCTTTGTCGAAGTCGATCCTGCGGGTGAAGCCGGGCGGCACCTGACACAGCACCACCAAAAGCGCCTGCGGCGACAGCGCCGCCGCGACGCTCTGGATGAGTTTCGAAATCTCCGTCAAATCACTGTTCGCCTGATCATCGGTGGGAACATCCGTCGCGATATAGACGAGATCGCATTTGCCGAGACAGGCAACATCCGCATGAAACTCGAGCCGCTCGCTGTTCTTATGCAGCAGCTCCGGCAATTGCGGCTCTACCACCGGCACCTTGCCGGCGCGCAGCGCTTCTATTCCCGATGCATGCGGATCGAAACAGATGGTGCGAAAGCCTCGTTCCGCCGCAGCCGCGGCGGAATTCAGGCCGAGATGGGTCATGCCGGCAAAACCGATGACCGGGCCGGAGCCAGGCGCCGTCATGCCGTCACCTCAGATCCGACAGCAGCCGAAAGGCGCTGGATCTCGTCATTCAGCCACATGTCAGTGATCAGCGATGTGGATGAGCCTGCCGCGCAAAGCGTCTTGAAGTGCTCATATTCGGCCTCCCAGGTCGGATCTCCCTGAACCAGGGTGACACTCTCCTCCAGCGGCCGGCCGGATGGCATGACACGTGTTCTGTGAACAAAGCTCGTCGGGCCCCATTTGCACAAGGAAGCGATGTGGGCAGAGCCTTTTTCGGCAAGGATGTCGCAGGTGAAATGGTTGCGCCACATCAGCAGCGTCATCTCAAGCGAAATGGCCGGCGCCGAGGTGCTCGACACGATGGTGACATGGTCCGGAGCGCGGTTTTCGAAACGGTGTGCGGACAGCAACTCGAAATCGTATGAGCGCTCGCCGAACCAGAACCTGATGGTATCCAGCAGATGGGACCCGAGATCCGGGAGCACCCCCGCGCCGACGTCGCGCCACGCCGATTCCTTGACCAGTCGAGCCGTGCCGTTCCCATAGAACATGCGGCAGGTGTAGATATCACCGAGGGCCTCCGACTCCAGAAGATCGCGCATGCGGACGAAATGGGGCTCGAAGCGATGGTTGTAAGCCGTGTAGCAAACGACATTCTTGGCCTGGGCCAGAGATAACAGCGATTCAATTTCGGACCGCGAACCGGCAAGCAGCGGCTTTTCCACCAGAACATGCTTTCCGTTCGTCAGGCAATATTCCAGGACATCGATCTTGGCACTGTCCGGCATGCAGGCCAGTACGGCGTCATAGGCCGATAGTGTCACGTCCTCGACCGAGCGAAAGTCGGCTTCGTCGTTATAGGGGTCCACCGTGGCAACGACATCGTCGCCAGCTACGTCGCGGCGTTTGTGACCCTGCACGCCCAGCCCAAGGACGATAACTCTCATTCCGTCGTTCCAGCGCCACTTTCATAGGGAGCGATCGTTTCGGCGTATTCTATCTTCGTGCCAACCGCTTCCGTATCGATTGGAATATTGCCGTCGTGCTCGCATTCACAAGCGGCCGCGAAAGAGCCCAGGATGGACGCCGCCACCGGATCGTTGAAACGCGTCAGGATCAGGGTCGCATAGGCCAGGAAGGCGTCTCCGGAGCCTACGGCATCGACGACGTCACGGGCAAAGCTGTCGAGCACGATGAAGGAACGGGGATCGTCACCGTCTTCCGCCACGTTGCGATAGGTGATGGCGCCGCGGGCCCCCAGCTTAAGGATCAGCGTCTTGCAAGCTGCCGCGTTGTACAGGCGAAGAGCAAGCGGGCGTATGACGGAATCCTGATCGCCAAGGGCGAAGCGCGCCTCCCGCTCGTTCGGCGTGATCAGGTCGAAGCCGGTAAACTCGAGAATATTTCCCCAGCGGCTGGCGACCTGGCTGTCGGCCACTTTGAAGGCGCCATCGGGTATCGCGTCCGCCAAGGGCTTGATGGTTTCACGATTGAAGATACCGTGCCGGAAATCGCTGAACACGACTGCGTCCGCCGGCGTGGAGGCGAGTTTGCCGCGAATATCGTTTAGCGTCGTAGCACTTACCGAGCGATTGTCGAGCGTATCCACCTTGAGCAGCCGATACCCGTCGGCGATGAAGGCCTTCTTGTTTGTTGTCGGTCGCGTCTCGTCAACGATCGCGTTTACCTTCACGCCGGCGCTTTCGAGATCATCAATGACGAAATCGGTCCAGGAGTCGCGACCCAGAATCGTCGTCAAAGTGACATCGGCGTTCGCTGCCCTGAGATGCTTGGCGACAATTCCGGCGCCGCCGACGTAGTCGTCCTGGCTTTCATAACGAACGGAAAAAGTGGGAGTCTTCGTATTGCCACCTATCAGGACGGTGTGCACATAGCTGTCGACGATGACATCGCCGACCACATGCACCTTGACGCCTTCGAGGTCTCCCAGCATGCGCCGCAAGTCGCCAAAAGAAAGGCTCTCCGCGCTCATTACGGTCCACAATTTCTCGACACTTATATTCGGCGGGCCGCTGTCGATTATGGCCGACGACGAATACACCACATCGCCGGGCGTGAATATGAAGTCGCCGCCATAGGATTGCAGGACCTCAAGCTCCTCACGGCTGCTGGGGTGGAGCCGGTCGGCATTGTATTCGTAGCCCTTCGCGAACAGATCGGGCTTCAGCGAGGCAATGTTCTCGAGCGGCTTGGCATTGCGGTCGACGACCACGTAATCGACCATCTCCAATGCCGCGAGGTTTATCGCCCTGAGCTCTTCCGGTACGTAGGGGCGATTGTTGGCCTTCTTGATATGCTCGTCGCCGGTCAGGCTTACGACAAGAATATCCGCCTTTTCATGGGCATAAATCAGATGCCGGATGTGCCCCGGATGCACGACATCGAAGGTGCCGTGGCACATGATCACCTTTTTCTGCCGCGGCGGCGTTCCGACGACATCAACCAACTCGTCGATCGTCTTGATCTTCTCGTTGAACTTGCCTTGAAACATGATCTCTATTGTCACTCCGGTTGCAGCGTCGGCCGGCGTCCCGTGCTCGCCCTAATGGTCAAGATATTCGAACCAAGTCCTCGTCGCCTTGGCGATATTGTCCGGTCGCCATAACGGCGCCTCGCGCCAGTAGTCTATCTGCTCAAGCATCCTGCCGACACCGGTCTCAAAGCTGACCTCGGGCTGCCATTTCAAATCCTGTTGGATATTCGATATATCGGCGTGGGTGACATCGGGCTCGCCGGGCCGCTTCGGAATGTAGACCACTTCGCCCTCGAGCAGCTCAATGAGACGATTGACGGAGACCGGATTGCCGCCGCCAAGATTCCAGGTCTCGCCGGTCTTGTCGGTGCCCGCGGCAAGCCCAAAGGCATGGGCGACGTCCGAGCCATAGACGAAATCCCGCCTCTGGCTGCCGTCGCCGACCACGGTAAACGGCTCCCCCGCCAGTTTCTGCCGCAAAAAGACGCCGAATACGGCCCCGTATGCGCCGGATGTCCGCGATCTCACGCCATAGGCGTTGAAAATCCGGATGGAATTCACCGGCAAGCCATAGACCTGGTGCCAATGGAAGGTGGCCTGCTCCCCCTGGTACTTGCTCAAGGCGTAAGGGTATTGCGGCTGGATCGGATGATCTTCTGCCGTCGGTGTCTTGGCCAGGCCGTAGCACGACGATGAGGCGGCGTAGACGAATTTCTCGGTCTTCGCCGCCCGAGCGCATTCGAGCATGCGGACCGTGCCCAGGACATTGACCGACATGTACTCGTCAGGCCGCTCGATGGACGGCACGATGTCGCCGATGCCGGCGAAGTGAAAGACATGTTTTGCGCCCTCGAAGAGCGCATCGCCGGGCTCGAAAGAGCGTATGTCCCGCTCATCCAGCGAAAGGTGCGAATTCGTCGAGTGCTGGGAGAGATTGGCTGCCCGCCCGCCGACCAGGGAATCGATCACCCGGACCCTGTAGCCGCGGCCCAGGAGCCAATCCACCATGTGGCTGCCGATAAATCCGGCGCCGCCGCTGACCACGGCGATAGGCTGGTCCGTCATGCGACTTTCTTGGCTTTCAAATAACGAACATTGTAATACCAATCATTCGCCATACTGTCGGGAAGCTTGCCGACCTCGAACGCCTTCACCAGATCCCTTGCCGCATCCTCGACGCCCCGAGCCGGCTGAAAGCCCAAGACACGCCGAATCTTGTCCGAGTTCACATGATATGAGCGAATGTCATCGGTGGGTGTAACCTCTATGCCGATCTCGTCACGCTCCGGATACTGCTCGGCGACCACCCGCTTCACGGTAAGGGCTATGTCCATGATGCTCATGTTCTGGTAGCCGGCGTTGAAGGTCTCACCGGCGATCAGGTCGTCATCGACCTGGATCAAGAGCTTGTAGAGGTCGCACATATCCTGGACATGCAGGTTCGGACGCAGCTGGCTGCCGCCGAACACCGTGATCTTGCCGTTCACGACGGCATGGTGCGTCAGGATATTCACCGACAGATCGAGGCGCTGCCGCGGCGCATAGCCGCAAAGCGTCGCCGGGCGGATGGTGACGCAGACGAAATCGTCTGATTGGTGCCTGAACAGCAGCGGCTCGCACATTCCCTTGTATCTATTGTAATGGGTGAGCGGCACCAGCGGATGCTCCTCCGTCACGTCCGGCGCTTCCGACACGCCATAGACGGAGCTCGATGATGCGTTGATGAACCTCTTGATCCCGGCCTTCTTGGCCGCCACGACCAGGGGCTCGAAGGCATCCAGGTTTATCGATGTGCTCAGCGCCTCGTCGAGCTCGAAACTGGCATCGTTGGATATGCAGGCCAGGTGGATGATCGTATCCACGCCCTCGCAGGCCTTCGCGAACGTATCGACATCCCGGATGTCACCGGGAACGACCGTCAGCGAGGCATTGTCCTTCGGCAGGAAGTGGTCGCCGAAGTACATGATGTCGAAAACCACGACCTCATGGCCGAGCTCCAACAACTGTGGCACCAAGAGCGAGCCGACATAGCCCGCGCCGCCGGTCACCATAATTCTGGCCATTAT
>CAZKTK010000092.1:0-9543 GCA_964555535.1 uncultured Rhodospirillaceae bacterium | reverse complement strand
CGGCTCGTGCGGTCGATCTTTTGGCCACCCAGTTCGTAAGGACCGATATGGATGGTGCTGCGGCCCGAATGACCTTCCCAGACGCCGTGAGCTTCTAGTCCCAAGATCACCGGATTGTCATCCAGTGCCGACCGGAACGCCTCGAGCTTGTCGAGGTCCATTCCGCTAACGATGTTTGCGGTCATAACTCCCTCCCAAGTACTCTCGTTGTGAAGCCGTGCCGAAAAGCTACCACGCAGGCGAGCATCGCCTCGGGCAACTTGTCGTGAACTGCCGTGAGGTCTCCGTCATCGCGTGTGTGTTATTGACGCAAAGCCTTTGCGCGCCTATGCTCCGCGCCCTTTGTTGCACCGCACACAAGATCGCAATCCATGACAAACAAGCCTGGCCGCAAGCCGGCCATGCCCCGCTTTTCGTCGGGGCCCTGCGCCAAGCGCCCGGGATGGTCGCTCGGCGCGCTCGAAGGCGCTTTGGTCGGGCGCTCCCACCGCGCCGGTGACGCCAAGGCGCGGCTCGCGGACGTGATCGGCCTGAGCCGAGAAATTCTCGGTCTGCCGGCGGATTGGCGCCTCGGCATCGTGCCCGCGTCCGACACCGGGGCCTTCGAGATGGCCATGTGGTCGCTGCTGGGGCAACGCGGCGTGGACGTGCTGGCCTGGGAAAGCTTCGGCAAGGGCTGGGTCGGCGACATTGTCTCCCAGCTCAAGCTCGCAGACGTGCGCAAGCTCGAAGCCGAATATGGCGCCCTGCCCGATCTCACCCAAGTCTCGCCGGATCGCGATGTGGTCTTCACTTGGAACGGCACCACCTCGGGCGTGCGTGTGCCGAACGGCGACTGGATCGCAGACGATCGCGAGGGCCTGGTGCTATGCGATGCGACCTCCGCGGTATTTGCCATGGATATGCCCTGGAACAAGCTCGATGCCGTGACCTGGTCATGGCAGAAAGTGCTCGGCGGCGAAGGCCAGCACGGCATGCTGGCGCTCGGGCCTCGGGCCGTGGAACGCTTGCAGAGCTACACGCCGCCCTGGCCCATGCCGAAGATTTTCCGCCTGACCAAGGGCGGCAAGCTGATCGAGGGCATCTTCAAGGGCGAGACCATCAACACGCCGTCGATGATATGTGTCGAGGATGCGCTTGACGCTTTGCGCTGGGCCGAGTCGCTTGGCGGCGGTAAAGCGCTGGTGGCGCGCAGCGAAGGCAATCTTGCGCGGATTGCCAGCTGGGTCTCGAGAACCGACTGGGTCGATTTTCTCGCCGAAATGCCCGCCGAACGCTCGTCCACATCGGTCTGTTTGAAGATCGTCGATCCCTGGTTCACCGGGCTCGACGAGGCGGCGCAGCGCGGCGTCGCCAAGGGCATCGCCAATGCGCTCGCCGACGAGGGCGTCGCCTTCGACATAGGCGCCTATCGGGATGCCCCGCCGGGCCTGCGCATCTGGGCCGGTGCCACCATCGAGGGCGACGATCTCGATGCCCTGCTGCCATGGCTCGACTGGGCCTTCGCCAAGGCCCGCGCGGCCGCCTGATCACGCTGGAGCTAGAACTGATCCCATGCCCAAAGTCCTGATATCCGACAAGCTCAGCCCGCTCGCCGCGGAGATTTTCCGCAATCGCGGCATCGAGGTGGACGAGGCGCCCGGCCTCGACCCGGAAGCGTTGCTCGAGCGCATCGCCGATTGCGACGGTTTGGCCATCCGCTCGGCCACCAAGGTCACCGCGGAAGTGCTGGCTGCTGCCAAGAAACTGCGCGTGGTCGGTCGCGCCGGCATCGGCGTCGACAATGTGGACGTGCCTGCCGCCACCGCCAATGGCGTGGTGGTTATGAACACGCCCTTCGGCAATTCGGTCACCACGGCCGAACATGCGGTTGCCATGATGATGGCGCTCGCCCGCCGTATCTCCCAGGCCGACGCCTCGACGCGCTCGGGCAAGTGGGAGAAGTCGCGCTTCATGGGGGTCGAACTCGCCGGCAAGACCTTGGGGCTGATCGGTTGCGGCAATATCGGCTCCATCGTCGCCGACCGAGCCCAGGGCCTGAAGATGCGCGTCATCGCATTCGACCCCTACATGTCGAGCGAGCGTGCCGCGGAACTGGCGCTGGAGAAGGTCGAGCTCGACGAATTGCTGGCGCGAGCCGACTTCATCAGCCTGCATACGCCGCTTACCGATAGCACACGCAACATTCTCAATGCCGATGCCCTGGCCAAGACCCGCAAAGGCGTGCGCATCGTCAACTGTGCGCGCGGCGGCCTGGTCAACGAGGTCGATCTCGCCGCAGCCATCGAATCGGGCCACGTCGCCGGCGCCGCGCTCGACGTGTTCGAGACCGAGCCCGTGGGCGAGAGCCCGCTTTTCGACTTCGAGCAGGTCATCGCCACGCCGCACCTCGGCGCCTCGACCAGCGAGGCGCAGGAGAAGGTAGCCCTGCAGGTGGCGGAACAGATTGCCGATTACCTGCTCGACGGTGCCGTGACCAACGCCCTCAACATGCCCTCGGTCACGGCCGAGGAAGCGCCGAGGCTTGAGCCCTATCTGGCGCTTGCCCGCCAGCTCGGCAGCTTTGCCGGGCAGATCACCGAGAGCGGCATCACGTCGGTTTCGCTGCAGTTCGAGGGCCACGCGACGACCCTCAATTGCCGGCCCGTCACCGCGGTCGTTCTGCAGGGCCTGCTGGCGCCGCAGCTGGAGGGCGTCAACATGGTCAACGCACCGCTGATCGCCAAGGAACGCGAGATCGAGGTACGCGAGACGCTTTTTGATGGCCGCTGTGACTACCACACCCTGGTTCGCCTCACCGTTACCACGGAGCGGCGGACGCGCACCATCTGCGGCACCCTGCTCGGCGCCCGCCCGCGCATCACCGAGATCGAGGGCATTGCCATGGATGCGGGCCTCGGCTCCGACATGCTGTATCTCAAGAACCAGGACTCCCCCGGCATGGTCGGCGCCTTCGCCAAGACCCTTGGCGATGCCGGCATCAACATCGCGACATTCCACCTCGGGCGCTCGGAAGCGGGCGGCGAGGCCATGGCGCTCGTCGAGGTCGACCACGAGGTACCGGTGGCCCTGCTGGAGGAGCTGCGTGCCCTCGACGGCGTGGTGCAAGCCAAGTCATTGAAATTCTGACTTTGCGCTGCGAGTAGGGTAGGTTCTCGGCGCTATGAACGATCCACGCCAGAAAGCCCTGTTGCCGGCGGGGCTGCAGGACCTGCTGCCACCGCTTGCCGATCATGAGGACGGCCTCAGCCGGACCCTGCTCGACCATTTCGCGCGCTTCGGCTATCAGCGCGTCAAGCCGCCGCTGGTCGAGTTCGAGACCGGGCTGCTCGACGGCGTCGGGGCAGCGGTCGCCGAACAGACCTTCCGCATCATGGATCCCGTCTCCCAGCGCATGATGGGCCTGCGCGCCGACATTACGCCGCAGATCGCGCGTATCGCCGCGACGCGGCTCGCCGCGGAGCCACGCCCGCTTCGGCTCTGCTATGCCGGCGAGGTGCTGCGCGTGCGCGGCGGGCAGTTGCGTGAGGATCGTCAGTTCCGCCAGATCGGCGTCGAGCTGATCGGCCCCGCCCATGCCGGCACCGCCGATGCCGAAGTGATTCTGCTTGCCGCCGAAGCGCTGGCGGGCATCGGCATCGAGGGCCTCAGTGTCGATATCAACGTGCCGGACCTGGCGGGCACGGTTTGCGATTCCTTCGGTCTCGGTGACGACGCACGCGCGCGCGTGCTCGCGGCCATCGACCGCAAGGATGCGGCCGCCTTGGCCAAGGCCGCCGCGAATGGCGCCAATGACGAGCTGGCGCGCGTGCTTGGGCGCCTGTTGTCGGTGGATTGTTCCATCGATGGCCTGGCCGAGGCGCCGGCGCGCCTGGTCGAGCGCCTGACGGAGGTGGTCGATCTGGTGCACAGCTCCGCGCCGGATCTGACCCTCACTGTCGACCCATTGGAGCGTCGCGGCTTCGAATATCACAGCGGCATCTCGTTTACGCTCTATGCGCTCGGCGCGCGCACGGAGCTCGGCTTCGGCGGGCGCTACATTACCGCCGGCGGCGAGCCCGCCACCGGGTTCACCTTGCTGGGCGATGCCCTGTTGGGATCGGCGCCGCAGCCCACCGCGCGTGACCGCCTGTTCATGCCCTACGAGGCACCGGCGACAGCCGCGGCAAGCGCCCGGGCCGAGGGTTGGCAAACGGTCAAGGGGCTGGTCGCTGCCCGCGATAGCGATGTCGCCGAGGCACGGCGTCTCAGCTGTACGCATATCTGGCAGGACGGCGCCATCAAGCCGCTTGCCGAGGACGATTGAGGAGCAAGGAATGGCCAATGTGGTCGTGGTCGGCTCGCAATGGGGCGACGAGGGCAAGGGCAAGATCGTCGACTGGCTGTCGGAGCGCGCCGATATCGTGGTGCGCTTCCAGGGCGGGCACAATGCCGGCCATACGCTGGTCATCGACGGCGTCACCTACAAGCTGAGCCTGTTGCCGTCGGGCATAGTGCGGCCCGGCAAGACCTCGCTGATCGGCAATGGCGTGGTCATCGATCCCTGGGCCTTGCTCGAGGAGATGGATCGCCTCGCCGGTCTGGGCGTGACGGCAACGCCCGAAAGCCTGCGCATCGCCGAGAACGCCTGCCTCATCCTGCCCCTGCACGGCGAGCTGGACCGTCAGCGCGAAGTGTTGCGCGGCAAGGCCAAGATCGGCACCACGGGGCGCGGCATCGGCCCGGCCTATGAGGACAAGATCGCGCGGCGCGCCATCCGTTTGTGCGACCTGGCGGACGAGGCTCTTCTCGCCGAGCGTATCGATGCGGCACTGCTGCATCACAACGTGCTGCGCCAGGGCATGGAGCTGGCGCCTGTCGACAAGGACAAGCTGCATGCGGACCTGCTGGCGGTGGCTGAGCGCATCCTGCCCTTTGCGGCAACCGTCGGCATCGAGTTGGACCAGGCGCGCCGCGAAGGCAAGCGCATCCTTTTCGAGGGCGCCCAAGGCGCCATGCTCGACATCGACCACGGCACCTATCCCTTCGTCACCTCGTCGAACACCCTGGCCGGTGCGGCGGCGGTCGGCTCCGGCATCGGTCCCGGCAGCATCGATACCGTGCTTGGCATCACCAAGGCCTACACCACGCGCGTCGGCGAAGGCCCTTTCCCCACCGAGCAGGACAACGAGATTGGCAAGACGCTCGGCGAGCGCGGCCATGAGTTCGGGACGGTCACCGGCCGCGCCCGGCGCTGCGGCTGGTTCGACGCGGTGCTGGTGCGCCAGGCGATCCGCCTCGGCGGCATCGGCGGCATCGCGCTGACCAAGCTCGACGTGCTCGACGGCTTCGACGAGCTCAAGGTATGCACCGGCTACCGCATCGACGGCGAGACGGTCGACCACCTGCCTGCAAGCCCGCACGCGCAAAGAGCCGTGGAGCCCGTCTACGAGACCCTCGAAGGCTGGCACGAAAGCACCCAAGGCGCCCGCAGCTGGGGCGCCTTGCCGGCGACGGCTGTCAAATATGTCCGCCGCATCGAGGAGCTCATCGGCGCCCCCGTCACGCTGCTGTCCACCAGCCCCGAGCGCGACGATACCATTTTGATGAGCGATCCCTTCGCGGATTGAGGCGCATGGAAAAGGCCCCAGCCTCCGCCCAGCATGGCGGAGACCGGGGCCCGGAACCGCGACTATTCCGCCGCGACTTTCCCCGACGCTTACTCGACTATCGTCTGCGGCAGCAGGCTGAACACGACATCGCGGTAGTGCAGCGCCATGGGGATCTGCTGCCCCAGGAAGACCGCAACCATGTCGTTCGCCGGGCTGACCAGGAAGTTCGTGCTGGCATAGCCGAGCCAGTAGTAGTCGCCGGCCGAGCCGTTCCATTGTGTGACACCGTCCTGCAGGCGCACGGCGACGCCGAGGCCGAAGCCTTGGCCCTCGCCGACCCACCACATGAGCGACGGCCGCTTCTCGATCCCATCGCCGAGATGGTCGCTGGCCATATAGGCGACGGTGGTCGGGCTCAGCAGCCGCACGCCGTCGAGCTCGCCGCCGTTCAACAGCATCTGCGCGAAGCGCCAATAGTCCGTCGCGGTCGATACGAGGCCGTGGCCGCCGGGCCGCCATGTGGGCTCGACCGTGACGTCGCGCCCCGGGCTCGGCTCGCCGGTATCGGGATTCGGCAGTTGCTCGGCAACACGGCTGCCGTCTTCCGCGCCGAACCAATAGCCGGTCTCGGTCATGCCAAGGGGGCCGAAGATGTTCTCCTGCAGGTAAACATCCATCGGCTGCCCGGAAACGACCTCGACGACCCGAGCCAGCACGTCCGTCGATTGCCCGTAGTCCCAAACCGTCCCCGGCTGGTGCGCGAGCGGAAGACCCGCGATCTTGTCGGCAAACTCGGCGGTCGTATTGTCCCAGCTCATCAGGCCGGCTTCATTGTACATGGCATGAACCGGCGTATTCCCGAACAGGCCATAGACTAGCCCGGAAGTATGACGAAGCAGGTCCTGGATGGTGATCGGACGCGCGGCAGGCTCGAATTCCATCGCGCCATTGTCGCCGCCCGTGCCCTCCACCCACACGCGCATCTCGTCGAATGCCGGGATGTATTTCGATACAGGGTCATTGAGCAGCAACTTGCCCTGCTCGTTAAGCATTAGGACAGCCACACTAACGATTGGCTTTGTCATCGACCACAGGCGGAACAGCGAATCGGTCGCCATCGGCGTTCCCGCAACGGCATCCTGTTCGCCATAGGCCTCCAAGTGGGCCACCTTGCCATGGCGCGCCACCAGCAGGACACCGCCTGCGATGCGCCCGGCGGCAATCTCGGTGTTGATGGTATCGCCAATTCGGGCCAGCCGATCTTCTGACAACCCGACTTGCTCCGGTGTCGCTGTCTGAATTTCCCCTGCGATCGCAGGAGCAACAGACATGCCCAAGGCAACGACAAACGTACACGTGAGTCTAGGTAACGACATTCTCTCTCCCCCGAATTTCTGTTTTGAATCGATCGAATCTCATCCCGAAGCGGTAGGTTAACTTCCGCTATTTCCATTGGCAATGCATGCGGATCCCACAGCCGCCAAACACCATCGCGGCATCGAAGAGGCCAATTGCGCGCCTATCATGCTGTGCTCCAACCATCTCGGGCGCGACGATGCCCGTTGACAAGCAACCATTTCGCGGATTGATTGCCATACCTTGACTTCTGCAACACTGTATTGGGGGCCCACCATGTTCGGAATTCACATCTCTGCGCCACGGCTCACACCTGTCCTGATAGCTTTGACGCTGACATTCTTTGCCGGTCCGGCCGGCTCACAAGGCTATGGTCTGCCGCACGAAATCGTTGTGACATTCAATTCGGAAGGAAAGACGGTCATTGTCACCAAGGCCAACTGGCTCAGCATGGAGATGAGACGTTGGACGGACCAAGCGTCATCAGCGGGGCCGTCTTATCTTCAGGCAAGCGCGCTCAACTTCAGTCGCCGTGCCGATGCTTCCAGTATCGCTCTGCTGGCTGCCCTGAAAGAAGCTCACACCTTCGACGAGGTGGTCGTGACGTCAGTAGACAGGGAAGCGCCAGAGGGAGAGCGTGAGAAATTTCGTCTTACCTTGGCACCCGCAGCGATCGTTTCGATGGGGATCACCGGTAACGAGGGCGAGTATTTCACCGAATCCATCACGGTCGAGTATGGCGACCTCGTCGTAACGCCCGGTCCGGAATAGGCGTTACTGCTGATAGGGCCGCTGCGCCGCATCCACCTCCGGCATGCGCAGCACGCGCTCTTCCTCCGGCTTGGCGAGCTCGGCCTGCAAATAGGCGAGGCGGTCGGCGACGGAGGGCGGGCGCTCGGGCTGGTTGCGCAGGAAGCGGGTGAGGAAGCCGGGGCCGTCGGCGATTTCGGCATCGAGGCTGAGGGCCTGGGCGTAATCGGCCATGGCGCGTTCGTACTGGCCGAGACGATCATGAAGAATGCCGCGATTGGCGAAGGCGCTGGCGTTCTGCGGATCGGCATCGATGGCAGCAGCGAAGGCGCCGAGCGCCGCGTCGGTGCGCCCGAGTTGCATCAGGCTGAGCGCGATACCACGCAGCGCAAAGGCGTTGCCGGGCTCTATCGCCTCGCGCTCGCGGTAGAGCGTCAGCGCGCGCTCGTAGGCACCGTCCTCGAACAGGCGATCGGCGGCGGACTGGGCATCGAGACCTGCATCGCGGCCGGCAAGCAGCATGTCGTAGAGAAACCAAGCGGCCGTCGCCAGGCCGAGGGCGACCGCGAGGCGCTTCCAGGCGAGGTTGCTCATCCCTGCAACAGGCGCAGATTGAACAGGCCGGAGAAGATCAGGCAAAGGGGCAAGGCGAGCAGCCAAGCGCGGCGGCGTTGCGCCGCGACTTCCGCCTCGTCGAGCTTGCGATCCAGGCGACGCTCCAGACGGCGCACCGCCATCACCCAGACGATGCGCCCCACCGGCCACCACAGGGCACCCGCCAGAGCCAAACTCCAGGCGACATAGCCGCTTGGGCTCATCGCCCGGCCCCGACGCGCCCCTTAGGGTTTGTCGACCGCCAGCTGGATGTCGCCGATATCCTCGTGCAAGGCCTCGACCTCGCGCAGCGGCACGGTCGCCATCTCCATCTTGTAAGCCAGGAACCACATCATGAACACACCGACGATCCACCACAGAACCTGCCAGGCCCAAATCGACGGGATGGCGAACATCCAGGTCGTCGGATCGGTGGGCGAGCCGAAGATCGTGTTGCCGATCACAGCCCCCGGGCCGATGCCGAAGAGGAACCAGACCAGCGTCAGTGCCCACGCACGGGGAATCAAGTGACGCTTCGATTCCGGCAGACCCGCATGCTCGCGCAGGAATGTGTGGAAGGTCATCTTGTGCTCGAGGTCGCTCGCGTTCTGGGTGAAGCGCGAGACGATGATCGCGGTGCCCAGGTTGAAGATGATGCCCCAGCCCGCCGAATGGATGGTCAACGGCCAGCGGCCCCAGCCGGTGATGCCGAGCTTCTGGCCGATCGATTCGGTCAGCGTCACGGCGATAAGGCCAGCCACGAGGCCGAGGGTTACGCCGGCGCGGGTGAGGTAGGGCCACCAACAAATGGCGATCAAGGACGGCCACATCTGGAAGCCGTAGGCGACCGCAAGGCCGCCGAGCAGGACCAGGGCGTCAGACGATACCGTCGCCACGAACAAGGCTGCCAGCACGATAACGATGACGCCGATGCGCCCGGCGAGCTTTTGCTGCGCGTGGGTGGCACCCGGCATCAGGTAATGCTTGAGCAGGTCGCGCGTCAGCATGCCGCCCGCGGTCGACATATAGGCCGCGCCGGTGGATTGCATGGCAGCCAGCGCACAGACCGAGAGCAGCCCGACGAGCCAGGGCGCGGTGTCGGCCATCAGGTTGATGAGCTGCGGCACCAGCATGCCCTGCTTGCCTGCCGATTCCATGAGGTCCTTGCCCTCGAGACCGGCGCCCATGACGTTGTTCACCACCTCCGGATGGGCGGCGAGCAGCGCCGTATCGGCACCGAGCAGATGCGAGC
>CAZKTK010000091.1:0-9583 GCA_964555535.1 uncultured Rhodospirillaceae bacterium | reverse complement strand
ACAGCAGCAGGATGCCGATATGGAACAGGTTGGAGCCGAGGACGAGCTGCCTGCGGCGCAAAAGCTGGCTCGACCCGCTACGCCAGCCATATTGCTCGCGGTCGAAGCGGACGATGCTGCCGACGAAGAAGATGGCCATCGCCAGATAGGGGTAATAGCCGAAGATCAGTTGATTGACGTATTCCATTGTTCCGTCCTCCGATCAGGCGCGTCCGCCGGTGCCGGGAATGCCGCAGGATTGCTGTTCATGCGCGCTGCCCGCGCCGAAATTGACGGGGTTTTCCTCCCAGGCCATGTCGATGGCCTCGGGGCTTTCCTCGTCCTCGTCTTGGGCTTGCAGGATGACTTCCAGTTCCGCACTGTCGATCTTGTCGCCGGCCAGCCCGACCAGAGCGGCCAGGACCCCGGCGTAGGGGCTCTGACGTTTGTTGAGGCCGGTCCGCACGGCCTCCACGATCGTTGCCGCGTCACCCAGCAGCGAGCGCGCGGCGCGTTCGGGCACCAGCGACAGGAATTCGCAGAACATCGGCAGATAGTCCGGGAGTTCCGGATTGCGCATCGTGTAGCCGTGCAGATTGTAGACGGTCTGCAGGTTCACCATGGCCTGGCCCCGGTCGCGGGAGTCGCCGTGAAGATGCTCGTACAGGTGCAAGGACAGCGCCCGTGAGCGGTCGAACAGCCCGACATACTCCTCTTGGCGGTCCAGCAGGTCGCCCGACTTCAAATGCGCGGCCAGATTGTCCACCGCCGCCAAATGGGCTTTGGGCAGCAATCCCTCGGCGTGCAGGCATCCGGTGATTTCGTCCAGAGACTCGATCAACTCCGCGCGCGGATAATCGATCAACGCCCCCAAGGCCTTGAAGGTCAACGCTTTGGCGTTCTTATCGTTCGATTTGCTCATTGCGCGTCTCCTTAGACCTGTTCCGGGGATTTCATCTTCGGCTTGCGGGTACCGAACAGGTTCAGCTCCGTCTGCCCGTCTGAGCAGCCATTGCCGAAGCTGAAGCCGCAATTGCCGCGCAAGTTATAGGCGTCCTCGGCATATTCGCGGTGCGTGGTCGGGATGACGTAGCGGTCCTCGTAATTGGCGATCGCCATGATCTGATACATCTCCTCAACCTGGGCGGCGGTGATGCCGGCCTGCTCCAGAACGGCGGCGTCGGCGGTGCCCTCGACATGCTTGCCGCGCTGATAGATGCGCATCGCGAACATCCGGCGCATGGCGTCCGCCACCGGCTTCTCGTCGCCGGCGGTCAGCATGTTGGCCAGATAGCGCATCGGGATGCGCAAATCCGAGAGGTCGGGGATGGCGCCGTCGAAGCCGACATGGCCGGCTTCGGCCGCGTTCTGCACCGGCGACAGCGGCGGGATGTACCAGACCATCGGCAGGGTCCGGTATTCCGGGTGCAGCGGGAAGGCGACCTTCCAATCCATCGCCATCTTGTAGACTGGCGACTGCTTGGCCGCTTCGATCCAGGCGTCCGGAACCCCGTCCTTGCGCGCCTGCGCCTGGACGGCCGGGTCGTTCGGATCGAGGAACATATCCAACTGCGCCTGATAGAGACCGGTTTCCTTCTCGGCCGAGGCGGCTTCCTCGATCTTATCAGCGTCGTACAGTATGACGCCCAGATAACGGATGCGCCCGACGCAGGTCTCGGAACAGACGGTCGGCTGACCCGCCTCGATGCGCGGGTAGCAGAAGATGCATTTCTCCGCCTTGCCGGACTGCCAGTTGTAGTAGACCTTCTTGTAGGGGCAGCCGCTGACGCACATCCGCCAGCCGCGGCACTTGTCCTGGTCGACCAGGACGATGCCGTCCTCTTCGCGTTTGTAGATCGATCCCGACGGGCAGGATGCGACACAGGCCGGGTTCAGGCAGTGCTCGCAGAGCCGCGGCAGGTAGAACATGAAGGTCTTTTCGAACTCGCCGTAGATCTCCTTCTGGATCGCGTCGAAATTCTTGTCCTTCGACCGCTTGGAGAATTCGCCGCCCAGGATTTCTTCCCAGTTGGGGCCCCATTCGATCTTCTCCATGCGCTCGCCGGTGATCAGCGAGTGCGGGCGCGCGGTCGGCGGCGCCTTGCGCTCGCCCGCTTGCTAGAGGGTCTCGTAATCGTAGGTGAAGGGCTCGTAGTAATCGTCGATCTCGGGCAGGTCCGGATTGCCGAAGATCTTCGCCAGTAGCCGGAACTTGCCGCCCGCCTTGGGCCTCAGCTTGCCGTTGGCGGTGCGGACCCAGCCGCCGTTCCAGCGGTCCTGGTTCTCCCAATCCTTCGGATAGCCGATGCCCGGCTTGGTCTCGACATTGTTGAACCAGGCGTATTCGACGCCTTCGCGGTTGGTCCAGACGTTCTTGCAGGTGACCGAGCAGGTGTGACACCCGATGCATTTGTCCAAATTCAGGACCATGCCGATTTGTGCGCGGATTTTCATAGCATCCTCCTCCGGGTCACTCGGCCGCGGCCGGCTGGTCCAGCCAGTCGACCTTGCTCATTTTGCGGACGGCGACGAATTCGTCGCGGTTGGTCCCGACGGTTCCGTAGTAGTTGAAGCCGTATGCCTGCTGGACGTAGCCGCCGATCATGTGGGTCGGCTTTGTCACCGCGCGGGTCAACGAATTGTGGATGCCGCCGCGGGTCCCGGTGACCTCGCTGCCGGGTACGTTCACGATCTTCTCCTGGGCGTGGTACATCATGCACATGCCCTTGGGCACCCGCTGGCTGACCACCGCCCGGGCCGTGAGCGCACCGTTGACGTTGAAGGCCTCGATCCAGTCGTTGTCCTCGATCCCGGCCGCCTTGGCGTCCACCTCGCTGATCCACACGATGGGGCCGCCCCGCGACAGGGTCAGCATCATCAGATTGTCGGTGTAGGTGCTGTGGATGCCCCATTTCTGGTGCGGGGTGATGAAGTTGAGCAGGACGGACTGATTGCCGTTGTCCTTCTCGGCGGCGATCTCGCCGATGGTCTTCAAATTGACCGGCGGCTTGTAGACGCAGAAGCCCTCGCCGAACGCCCGCATCCATTTGTGATCCTGATAGAGCTGCTGACGGCCGGTCAGGGTGCGCCAGGGAATCATTTCATGGACGTTGGTGTAGCCCGCATTGTAGGAGACGTGCTCGGATTCCAGACCGCTCCAGGTGGGCGAGGAGATGATCTTGCGTGGCTGGGCCTGCAGATCGCGGAAGCGGAGCTTCTCCTCCTTCTTGGAGAGTGCCAGATGGGTGTGGTCGCGCCCGGTGATCTTGCTCAGCGCCTCCCAAGCCTTGACCGCCACCTCGCCGTTGGTTTCCGGCGCCAGCGAGAGGATGACCTCGGTCGCATCGATGTCGGTCTCGATCCGGGGTTGGCCCTGCGCGGCGCCGTCTACGGCGACCGTGCCGTTCAGTTTGCCCAGGAACTCCACCTCGTGTTCGGTATTCCAGGCGATACCCTTGCCGCCGTTGCCGGCCTTGGCCATCAGCGGTCCGAGTGCCGTGAACTTGGCATAGGTGCTGGGATAATCGCGTTCGACCGGCACCATTGCGGGCATGGTCTTGCCCGGAACCGGTTCGCAATCGCCCTTCTTCCAGTCCGCCACGTCGACGGGCTGTCCCAGTTCGGCCGGGGTGTCGTGCAGCAGCGGCAGGGCCACCAGATCGGTCTCATTGCCCAGCACGCCCTCGGCGTTCTCGGAGAAGGACTTGGCGATGCCCTTGAAGATCTCCCAATCGCTGCGGCAGCCCCACGGCGGATCGACCGCTTTGCCCAGCGGGTGGATGAACGGGTGCATGTCCGAGGTGTTCAGATCGTTCTTCTCGTACCAGGTGGCCGTCGGAAGGACGATGTCGGAATAGAGACAGGTGGTGGACAGGCGGAAGTCGATGGTGACGAGCAGGTCCAGTTTGCCTTGCGGGGCTTCGTCATGCCAGACGACCTCCTCCGGGCGCTGCTCGCCCATCTCGCCCAAATCCTTGCCTTGGACGCCGTGGGTCGTGCCCAGCAGGTGCTTGAGGAAATACTCATGCCCCTTGGAGCTGGATCCCAGCAGGTTCGAGCGCCAGACGAACAGGTTGCGCGGGAAGTTGCGCGGATTGTCCGGATCCTCGCACGACATCTTGAGCGTGCCGTCCTTCAGCGCGGCGACCGCGTATTCGTCGAGCTCCATCCCCTTGGCCTTGGCGGCCTTGGTCACTTCCAGCGGATTGGTCTGGAGCTGCGGGGCCGAGGGCAGCCAGCCCATGCGTTCGGCGCGGACGTTGAAGTCGATCATGGAGCCGGTCACCCCCTCGACATCCGAGGTCGGCGACATGATTTCGTTCACCCCCAACTTCTCGTAACGCCACTGGTCGGTGTGGGCGTACCAGAAGGAGGTGGAATTCATGTGGCGCGGCGGGCGGTTCCAGTCGAGCGCGAAGGCCAGCGGCTGCCAGCCCGTCTGCGGGCGCAGCTTCTCCTGACCCACATAATGCGCCCAGCCGCCGCCCGACTGGCCGACGCAGCCGCACATGACCAGCAGGTTGATGATCCCGCGATAGATCATGTCCATGTGGTACCAGTGGTTCAAACCGGCACCGAGGATGACCATCGACTTGCCGTTGGTGCGGTGCGCGTTCTCGGCGAATTCGCGGGCCACGGCGATGACCTGGTTGCGCGACAGGCCGGTGATCTTTTCTTGCCAGGCCGGGGTGTAGGGCACGTCGTCGTCGAAGCTGGCGGCCACGTTTTCGCCGCCGAGACCGCGATCGATGCCGTAATTGGCCATGAACAAATCGTAGACCGAGGCGACCATCGCTTCGCCGTCCTTCAGCGCCAGCTTGCGGACCGGAACCTTGCGGATTTGCACCTCGTCATGGTCGGTATGTTCGAAATAGGCGTGTTCGTGGACATGGGTGCCGAAATAAGGGAAGCCGACATCGGCCACGTCGCCCTTGCTGTCGATCTGGCTGAGTTGCAGCTTCAGCGCGCCGCCGTTCGCATCCTTGGGCTCGAGGTTCCATTTACCCTGCTCGCCCCAGCGATAGCCGGCCGTGCCGATCGGGGCGACCAGTTCGCCGGTTTCCTCGTCATAGGCGACGGTCTTCCATTCGGGATTGTTCTCCTGGCCGAGCTCGCCATCCAGGTCCGAGGCGCGCACGAGGCGTTCGGGAACCAGATAGCCGTCCTTCTTCACCAGACGGACGAGGAAGGGCATGTCCGAATATTTTCGTGCATATTCGCGGAAATACTCGCTTTTGCCCGAGAGGTGGAATTCCTTAAGGATCACGTGGCCCATGGCCATGGCCAGGGCAGAGTCGGTGCCTTGCTTCAACGGCAGCCAGGTATCTGAGAACTTGGCCGCTTCGGAATAGTCCGGGCAGACCACGACGCTCTTCGCACCCTTGTAACGGACCTCGGTGTAGAAATGCGCGTCGGGGGTGCGGGTCTGCGGCACGTTGGAGCCCCACAGCATCAGGAAGGTCGAGTTGTACCAGTCCGCGCTTTCCGGCACGTCGGTCTGCTCGCCCCAGGTCTGCGGGCTCGACGGCGGCAGGTCGCAATACCAGTCGTAGAAGCTCATGCAGGTGCCGCCGATCAGCGACAGGTAACGAGATCCGGCCGCATAGGAGACCATGGACATCGCCGGGATCGGCGAGAAGCCGATAATGCGGTCGGGGCCATATTCCTTGGTCGTATAGACGTTGGCGGCGCCGATGATCTCGTTCACTTCGTCCCAGTCGGCGCGCACGAAGCCGCCCATGCCGCGGGCTCGTTGGTATTCCTTCAGCTTAGCCGGATCTTCGACGATGGCCTGCCACGCCTCGGTCGCCGACTTGCCCTGGCGTTCGGCGCGCCACAGCCGCAGCAGGCGCGAGCGGACCAGCGGGTATTTCAGGCGGTTGCCGCTATACAGATACCAGGAATAGCTGGCGCCGCGGGAACAGCCGCGCGGCTCGTGGTTCGGCAAATCGGGCCGCGTGCGCGGATAGTCCGTTTGCTGGGTCTCCCAGGTCACGATCCCGCCCTTGACGTAGATCTTCCAACTGCACGAGCCGGTGCAGTTGGCGCCGTGGGTGGAGCGCACAATCTTGTCGTGGCTCCAGCGCTTGCGGTAGGCGTCCTCCCATTGGCGGTCCTCGCCGGTGGTGACGCCGTGGCCCTCCGCGAATGGCTCCCGGTCCTTGGTGAAGAAGGTCAGTCTATCGAGAAAATGGCTCATGACTCTTGCCTCGTTTTATATCCCTGTATGCCGCCCGGAGGATGCGGGGATGGCGGATTGCCACCCCCGTTTCCTGACCGTCGTCAAGGGTTCTTGATGTCCGCTTTCGGGCCCAGGTAGTACCACCAGTTCAGGGCCAGGCAGACGGCGTAGAAGATGGCGAAGCCGTAAAGCGCGTATTCGGGCGTCGCCAGTTTGATCTGCTCGCCGAACACCTTCGGGATCACGAAGGCGCCGTAGGCAGCAACCGCGGAGGTCCAGCCGAGCGCCGGGCCGGCCTGCTCTTTCGGGAACACCATAGCGATGGTCCGAAATGTGGAGCCGTTGCCGATCCCGGTTGCCGCGAACAGCACGAGGAACAGCAGGAAGAAGGGCACGAAATACTCTTCCGGGGTGGCCGAGACGTAGGCTTGCTTGAGGTAGTAGGCCACGCCGAGGGCCGATGCGATCATGATGATCGAGACGTACTGGGTGACCCTGGCACCGCCGACCTTGTCGGAAATCCAGCCGCCGAGCGGACGGATGAAGGCACCGATGAACGGCCCTATCCAGGCATACATCAGGGCCGACGGGCCGTTCGGGTTGACCGTGTCATGGGTCAAGGCCCCATCCACCATCAGGTGCTGGAAGCCGAACACCACCTTGATCGCGAGCGCGAAACCGGCCGAGTAACCGATGAAGCTACCGAAAGTCATGGTGTAGATGATGCTCATGACCCAGGTGTGCTTGTTGCTGAACATTTTGAATTGGCGCCTGAGGTTCGGCTTGACCTCACCCGGCACCATTTTCATCAGCATGACGGTGCCGAAGATGATGCCGGCGATCACCGGCCATTTGGCCCATCCGGGCGCGCCGAGCCCGGTCGGCGCTGGCAGGATGATGTACAAACCGATGCCGGCAGTGATGAAGCCGATCAGCAGCAGAGCCGTGATCTTCGACATGGCCCCGATCAGCGAGCCGATATTGGGCGACACTTCATCGGTGACGATATTGTTCATGCCGAACCAGCCGAGCACCGCCAGCGGGACAAGGGCCAGCAGCCAGACGAAGCCAGCATTGTGGATGTAGGTCTCGGACCCGGCCGGGATCTTGCCGATCAGCGTCCCGGAGGTGTTCTCCAGGATCATCGGCTCGCCGCCGAAGATCGCGAAGGTCATGACCAGCGGCACGACGACCTGCATCGTTGTCACCCCGGCATTTCCAAGACCGGCGTTAAGACCCAGCGCTAGACCCTGCATCCGTTTCGGGAAGAAAAAGCTGATGTTGGACATCGAAGAGGCGAAGTTGCCGCCGCCGAAGCCGGACAGGAAGGCCAGCAGCTGGAAGACCCAGAGCGGCGTGTCCTTGTCCTGCAGCGCGAAGCCGGTTCCGATCGCGGGGATCATCAGCAAAGCCGTGGTGAAGAAGATGGTGTTGCGCCCGCCCGCGATACGAATGAAGAAGCTCGACGGGATGCGCAAGGTCGCCCCGGTCAGGCCGGCGATCGCGGTGAGGGTGAACAGTTCCGACTTCGGAAAGGGGAAGCCCAGATTGAGCATCTGGACCGTGATGATGCCCCAGTAGAGCCAGACGGCGAACCCGCAGAGCAGGCTTGGAATGGAAATCCACAGGTTCCGGTTGGCTATCGACTTGCCGGTCGTTTTCCAGAATTCCGGATCTTCCGGCCGCCAGTCGGTCAGCCCGCGCCCGCTGGCGGCAGCTTTTTGCGAAATGGTCATAGTCATATCCCCTCTTGCCTGCGACGGGCGCGAAAAACCGCACCCGTCGCTAGACGTCCTTTGTGTCAGTGAGCCGGTTTCAGATTCTGCCCGCGGTCGGTTGGCGTACCCGCCTTCATGTCGCGGTCGCCATCGGGACCGAGAGCTCCCCCATGTTCGGGGCCATGCACCGAAACCAGTTCGGGCAGTTCGGGCAGGGCGGCAAGTTGCTCGCCGACTGCCCGCTTCTCCATGCGGAGGATGGCGAAGTGCATCCACAGCAGGGCGCCGCCGACCAGCGCGAACAGCAGCATGAAACAGCTGGTCCAAACACCGATGAGATCATTCATAATGCCGAAGGCGATTGGCAGCATGAAGCCGCCAATCCCGCCGATCATGCCGACCAAGCCGCCAACGGAGCCGACGTTGTCCGGGTAGTAGACGGGGATATGCTTGTAGACTGCGGCCTTGCCGAGCGACATGAAGAAGCCGAGAACAACAGTAAGCGCCACGAAAATCGGCAACTCGATCGCCAGGTTGAAGAAGATCGGTCCTTCGATGCCCTGGACCGTGTAGTCGGTCGCCGGATAGCTGAGGAAGAAGCAGATGGCGGCCGAAGCAACGAAGGTCCAGTACATCACGCGGCGAGCGCCATAGCGGTCCGACAGGTAGCCGCCAAGCGCACGGAAAATGCTGCCCGGCAGGGCATAGGCGGCGGCCAGCATGCCGGCTGTCGTGATCTCGAGGCCGTAAACTCCGACATAGTAACGCGGGAGCCAGAGCGCCAGCGCCACAAAGGCACCAAACACGAAGAAGTAGTAAAGCGAGAAGCGCCAGACCTGCAGCTTCTTTAAGGGCGACAGCTGCAGCCAGGCGGATCTCGGCTTCTCGCCACTCGCCTTCCGTTGTGCCGTTGCCGGATCTTCGCGGGTCGTGAAAAAGAACACTACGGCGGTGATCAGCAGGATGACGGCATAGACTTGTGCCGTCTGCTCCCACCCCAGCGCCACAAGCAAAAAGGGCGCGCCGAAATTGGTTACAGCAGCGCCGACATTACCCATGCCGAAGATGCCGAGCGCGGTGCCCTGATGCTCTTTGTCGTACCAGCGCGAGACATAGGCTATACCGACCGCGAAGGAGCCGCCGGCAAAGCCAACGCCAAGTGCGGCAACCAGGAACATCTCGTAGGTCGTCACCGTCGAGAGCATCCAAACCGCAACCGACGTCAAGGCCATAAGCGCCGTATAGACAAGGCGTCCGCCGTACTGATCGGTCCAGATACCCAGAAATATGCGGCTCAGGGAGCCCGTTAGAATCGGCGTCGCAACCAGAATGCCGAACTCGGTGTCGGACAGGCCCAGATCCTGTTTGATCTTGACGCCGATGATCGAGAAGATTGTCCAGACCGCAAAACACCCCGTGAAGGCCAGGGTGCTGATGCCGAGCGCTTGATTTTGTTGGCCGCGCGTGACGCCCTGAAGATCTTCCATGCTATCCTTTCCTATGCTTGAACCCCGGCCTGTCGACCCGGGCCGGAGTCGTACGCTCCCCATCCGCAGAGAATAATATCTATCGTGCTGTGGCAATCCGCACTTGATGCAGGTCAATTGAGACCGACAGAGGTCCAGCCTGTGTGAAAACGCGTTGATCTTGGAGGCTCTTGCAAAACAGCGGAAAGGCGCTGAATTTCCCGCTGTAGCGGCAGATT
>CAZKTK010000090.1:0-9638 GCA_964555535.1 uncultured Rhodospirillaceae bacterium | reverse complement strand
GGGCAGGGCGGCGATGAGTTCCGGCACCCGCGTGCGATCGGTATTGTTGGCCAGCGCCATCACCGCGCGGCCTTCCGGTCCCAAAGGCCCTTCGGGCGGTGCCCGATCGTCGAGGCGGGCCTCGGCGATGGCGGCGAGCTGCGCCGCCTCGGCAGGCGAGCTCAGCCGCCCGGCATTGCTCATCACGAACACCCACTTGCCGTAGGCATTGGGCTCGGCCCGGCGCCAGCGGCCGTCGAGCAGATAGTCGCCGGTGGTCAGGAACGTCACCATCTTCGTGATGTCGTGATAGCCGCCGATGCTGAGCACGAAGCGCACGGGCTGGCGCAGCGCGGCGAGCAGCGCCGGGCCGGCGGCATAGCTGATGGCGACCAGCCCGACCTCGCCGTAAGAGTAGGAGAGCCAGGCGACCGCAGCGGCGATCTCGTCGATCTGGCTGGGGCGGACCTGCAGCGCCTTCAGGCTGGCGATATCGGGCACCAGCACGGCGAAGCGCGCCCGCGCCAGGCTTTCGGCGAAGGCGACGAGGCGGGGATCGTCCTTTCCCGTGCGCGCCAGGCCCGGCACCAGCACCAGCGCCGCCACGGCGCCCTGGCCCGGCAGATAGAGATCGCCGTGGGGCATGGCGCGTCGTTCGGGTGCCGGCGTGACGCGTTTCAGCTCGCTAGGTGCAGGCCCGGCGGAGATGTCGTTGAGCAGGCGCTGGGCCTCGCCCGCACGCTGGCTGCATGCGCCGACCGACAGGCAAACCACGATGATGTACAATGCTCTCAGCATCATCCTTAGTGTAAGCTCTGTGGCGGCAAGGAGTATGCGCAAAGTGGCGACATTGGTGGGATCCGTGGTGGTGGCCTATGCGATGGTCGTGGCCGTCGCTTTCGCCATGCAGCGCACACTGATCTATTTCCCGCCTGCCGAGCCGCCAATCCCCGTTGCACCATTCGACGAAGTCAGGCTGCGCACCGAGGACGGGCTCGATCTGCTGGCCTGGTATGCGCCGCCGCGGGATGCTGCGGCACCGGTGCTGCTCTATTTCCATGGCAATGCGGAGAGCATCGAGTCCGGCCCGCCGAAGCTGGCGCCGTTTCTTGCCGAAGGCTTCGGCGCCTTGCTTGTGGAGTATCGCGGCTATGCCGGCAATCCGGGAAAGCCCAGCGAGTCCGGGCTCTATCTCGATGCCAGCGCCGGTATGGCCTGGCTGATGGCGAACGGTGTCGCGTCTGAGCGGGTCATCCCCTATGGCGCCTCGCTAGGCTCGGGCATTGCGGTGGAGGTCGCCGCCTCGCACCCCATTCGCGCCGTCGTTCTGGAGGCGCCGTTCACCTCGTTGGCAGAGGTGGGTGCGCGCAGCTATCCCTACCTGCCGGCGCGGCTGCTGACACGCGACCGATACGATTCCCTGGCCAAGATGTCGGGCATAGAGGCGCCGCTTTTCGTCCTGCACGGCGAGGCCGACAGGCTGGTTCCGGCGGAGATGGGTCGCGCGCTGCTGGCGGCGGCCGCGGGGCCGACACAGGGCCATTTCGTCGCCGGGCTCGGGCACGGGGAAATGCTTTCGATCGGCGCGCCGGACGAGATCATGGCCTGGCTGGCTTCTCACTGACAAAGGCGGATTTGTCCTCGAACACTCGCTGCTCGCGCGACAGAACCTGGATCGCCTCCTGAGTGATGGGCTGTTCCGCCCACAGCAGCATGCGGCAGCCCGCCAGCACCAGGGTGCCGTCGTAAAGTTGGAACAATTTGCTCTCGTAGTCGCCCGGCGAGTGCATGGAGTCGATATCGTTGTCGGCGATCTCGAAGACCGGAAACAGCTCCCGCCTGACGAACAGCGCGTTAAGCTCGGTGGTTGCCACCAGCTCGTAGCCCTTCTCCTTGCCGAGCGCGATCATCGCGCGCAGGGAAGACCCGTGATGAACGGTGGCATTCGCGTCCTGCACGAAATGGATGTCGTTGGGGATGGCCTGGTTGAACTCGATCACCAGCAGCCGCGGGCGATAGTTCTGCAGCGATTTCCAGATGTGGTAGTCGATCCCGTCGACATCGATGATCAAGAGATCGAAATCCTCCGGCGTGTCGGTGGTGGCCAGGATCGAGTCGAGATCGTCCGGCGGCGACAGGCCGACCATGCGGTTGAGGGGCGTAGCCTTGTCGTTGCCGGCATAGTTGGCAAGCAGATACTGAAAGCGAGCCGGATCGCCCTCGATGGGCACCCCGCGCCACCCTTTGTTGGCTATCAGGTTCCAGCTGTTGCTGAGGTGCTTGCCGTCCCAGGCGCCGAACTCGACGCAGGTCTTGTTGGTGGTGCCCATCATCGAGAAGATACGCTCGATGAGCCCGTCCTCGCCGGCCTGCGAAGCGACATTGCGGCGCACCACCTGCAAATAGGTGCTCTCCGGCTTGACCCGCGAACGCGGCTCCCAACGCAATTCGGCCATGTCTGCCTCCGGCTTCCGGCGCGCTTGATCGCGCTTATTGACGCAGCCTATCATCAATCCTTGATATATTTTGTTGCCAGCTGCGAGCCGGGATCGCGAGCCATGTCCGAATCCGATGACGATGCCGCTGGGGGGATGCCCCAGGTCGAGGTCGAGGTGCGATTGACCGACGGCGAGGTCTATGTCGGTGTCGTGCATGCTCCGCAAGACGTGCGGGTACTCGACTTCATGAACGACCAGACGCCGTTTTTCGCCTTGCTGGAAGAAACGGGACGCGTGCGTATCCTTGCCAAGTCGCAGGTGGTACAGGTGTTGCCGCAGGCACGGGCGAAAGGCCGCCCGGCGGCACATCGCTGAAACGAGAAACGAGAATCAAGGAGACCGACACATGGCCAAGCGCATCGATTACTACCTGGCGCTGTCCTCGCCCTGGACCTACCTCGCCGGACCGAGGTTCGCAGCGCTGGTGGAGCGCAATGGCCTGGCGGTTACGTTCAAGCCCTATGACATCATGCGCGTTTTCCAGCTCAACGGCACCAAGCCCGTGGGGCAGCGGCCGAAGCCGGTGCAGGCCAATCGGCTGCGCGAGCTTGGCCGCTGGCGCGATTTTCTGGACATGCCGCTGAACCTGCATCCGGCCCATTTCCCGGTCGATCCGACCTTCGCCGGGCGGATGCTGATCGCGGCCCAGGAGGAGGGCGCGGCGCAGGACAAGACCATCGCCCTGTCTTTCGCCTTTCTGCGGGCCTGTTGGGCGGCCGAGCGCGACCTGGCCGACGAGAAGACATTGGCCGCGATCGCCGACTCGGTCGGGCTCGGCGGCGAAAGTCTGCTCGCTGCCGCCCGGAGCGATGGGGTGACGGCGGTGTTCGAGAGCAATACCGAGGAGGCCATCGCCAAGGATGTCTTCGGCTCGCCGACCTGGATGGTTGACGGCGAATTGTTCTGGGGCCAGGACCGCCTCGACTTTCTCACCCGTTTCGTCGAGGGCGAGGCTTGAGCGCTTCCATGCGTGCACTCCTGCTTGGCGTGCTCGCGGCCTGGCTGGCCGCGGCACCCGTCCAGGCCGGGCGCGACAGCCTGGTCATCGGCATCACGCAGTTTCCCAGCACCCTGCATCCCCACATCAACTCGATGCTGGCGAAGTCCTATGTGCTCGGCGCCACCATGCGCCCGCTGACCACCTACGATCAGGACTGGACGCTGATTTGCATGCTCTGCGTGACCCTGCCGACCATCGAGAACGGCATGGCGGAGCGGGAGACGCTGGAGAACGGCGATACGGGCGTGGCCGTGACTTATCGTATCCGCCCGGACGCGACCTGGGGCGACGGCACGCCGGTCACATCCGCCGATGCGGTCTTCACCTGGGAGGCGGGGCGCAACGAAATGGCAGGCTTCGCGGGTCTGGAAGGCTTCCGCCGCACACTGTCGATCGAGGTTATCGACGACAAGACCTTTATCATGCACGGCGACCGCCTGACCTACACCTATAACGCGGCGAACGGCTTCTATCTGCTGCCGAGCCATCTCGAGGCCGAGCCTTTCGCCGAGCCGGCGGAGTACCGCCACCGCACCCTCTACGACACCGACCCCACCAATCCGGGCCTCTATTTCGGGCCCTATCGCGTGACGGACGTGGTTTCGGGCTCCCATGTGGTCCTCGAGCCCAATCCGACATGGTACGGGCAGGCGCCGCATTTCCAGCGCGTGGTCATCCGCGTCATCGAGAATACCGCGGCCTTGGAAGCAAACCTGCTGTCCGGCGAGATCGATTATGTCGCAGGCGAACTCGGCTTCTCTGTGGATCAGGCCATGTCGTTCGAGCGCCGCAAGCCCGATGGGTTCGTTATCGACTACAAGCCGGGGCTGATCTACGAGCATCTGGACGTCAATCTGGACAATCCCGTCCTCGCGGATGCGAGCGTGCGGCTGGCGCTGTTGCTCTCGATCGACAGGGAACTGCTGAGCCAGCAACTGTTCGGTGGCCATCAGCCGGTCGCCCATTCCAATGTCAATCCCCTTGATCGCATCTACAGCGATGCTGTGCCCATTCACACGCACGATCCGGCGCGGGCTGCGGAGCTCCTCGATGCTGCCGGCTGGGCCATGGCGGGCGATGGCGTGCGCCGCAACGGGGCGGGAGAGAAACTGTCCTTCCCGCTCATGACTACCGCCGGCAACAAGTCCCGCGAGCTGGTACAGCAGGTGCTGCAAAGCCAGTGGCGCAAGGTCGGCATCGAGGCGGTGATCCGCAACGAGCCGGCGCGGGTGTTCTTCGGCGAGACCATGACCAAGCGCGCCAATCCGGGCCTCTCCATGTATGCCTGGCTGAGCGCACCCGAAGCGGTGCCGCTGTCGACCCTGCGCTCCGACCAGATCCCGCAGGAGAGCAACGGTTGGTCGGGTCAGAACTTCCCTGGCTATCGCAGCGACCGCATGGACGAGTTGATCGACGCCATCGAGATCGAGCTCGATCCGGCCGCGCGCATGCCCATGTGGGCTGAGTTGCAGGCGCTCTATGCCACCGACCTGCCGGCGCTGCCGCTCTATTTCCGCGCCGAGCCCTATGTGCGCCCGGTTTGGCTCGAAGGGTTGCGGCCGACCGGCCACCTGGTCACCACGACCATGTGGATCGAGGAGTGGCGGGCCGCCGGGGAATAGTCTTATGGCCGATCTGCGAGAGGCGGTGCTCGGGCCCTTGCCGCCGCCGCCACCGGCGGCGCCGACCCTCGAGGTTCGAGATCTTTCCGTGGTCTTTCCCGGCCGTCGCGGCAAGGTGCGCGCGGTGGCCCACGTCTCGTGGCGCATCGAACAGGGCACCACCCTTGGCGTGGTCGGCGAAAGTGGTTGCGGGAAGAGCGTCGCGGCACTGGCGGTGATGGGCCTGATCGATCCGCCGGGGCGTATCGAGAGCGGCAGCATCGCGCTGCGCGGCACGGATTTGCGGCGCCTTTCCGAGGCCACCATGCGTCGGGTGCGCGGCAAGGAAGTGGCGATGATCTTCCAGGAGCCGATGACGGCCCTCAACCCTGTCCTCAGTGTTGGCGAACAGGTCGCGGAGGTCCTGGTTCTGCACGAAGGCCTGGCCCGGGATGCCGCCTGGCGCGGCGCCGTCGATCTGCTCGACCAGGTGGGCATTCCCCTGCCCATGAAACGGGCGCGGGACTATCCCCACCACCTTTCCGGGGGTATGCGCCAGCGGGTCATGGTGGCGATGGCCCTTGCCGGGCGCCCGTCGCTGCTTATCGCAGACGAGCCGACAACGGCACTCGATGTCACCGTGCAGGCGCAGATTCTGGAACTCATGCTGGCGCTGCAGGAGGCCCACGGCATGGCCATTCAGTTCATCAGTCACGATCTCGGCGTGGTCTCGGAGATCGCCGACGAGGTGATGGTCATGTATGCCGGGCGCGTGGTGGAGCGCGCGCCCGCCAACCGGCTCTTCTCCGACCCGCGCCACCCCTATACCCAGGGCCTGCTGGAGACGCGGCCGAGCATCGGCGAGCGGCGCCATCGCCTGCCGGCAATTCCCGGCAGCGTTCCCGATCCGGCCCGCTTGCCGTCCGGCTGCGCCTTTCGCGACCGCTGCCCGCGCGCGACCGGCGCCTGTCTCGACCGGATGCCGCGGTTGGAGATCGTCGGCGAAGGGCACGTCGCCGCCTGCGTCATGGCCGGCACGCCATGAGCGGGGCCCTGCTCGAAGCCCGCGGACTGGTCAAGCACTTCCCGGTGGCCGGCGAGGGCCTGGTGTGGCGGCAACGGTTGGCGCTGCATGCGGTCGATGGCGTGGACCTGGCCATTGGGCGCGGCGAGACCGTGGCGGTGATCGGCGAGAGCGGCTGCGGCAAGACCACGCTCGCGCGTGTGCTCGCCGGGCTCTATCCGGCCAGCGCCGGCAGCGTGTCGTTCGAAGGCGAGGAACTGACACGGCTCGGAAGGCGCGGCATGCGCCGTTTTCGCCGTGCCGTGCAGATGGTCTTCCAGGATCCCTTCGCCTCGCTCGATCCGCGCATGACCGCAGGCAGCATCGTCGCAGAGCCCCTTGCCATACATGCACTTGGCAAGCGCCGCGAGCGCCGCAAGTGGGTCGACGACCTTCTGGAGGCGGTTGGCCTGTCCCTGCGTGACCGCGAGCGCTACCCGCACGAGTTCTCCGGCGGCCAGCGCCAACGCATCGGTATCGCCCGCGCCCTGGCCCTGGGGCCGGAGCTGCTCATCGCCGATGAGCCGGTCTCGGCGCTCGACGTCTCTATCCAGAGCCAGATCCTCAACCTGCTGCGCGATCTGGTGAGCGACCGCGGGCTTGCCATGCTGTTCATCACCCATGATCTTGCCGTGGTCGATTTCATCGCCGACCGGGTAGCGGTGATGTATCTCGGCGTGATCGTCGAGAGCGGCCCGCGCGCCGTAGTGCTCGATACGCCACGCCATCCTTATACCCAGGCCTTGCGCGCCGCTGTGCCCGAGGCCGGCCGCGGCAAGCGCCGCCAGGGTGCTTCGCTCTCCGGCGAGGTGCCGAATCCGCTGGCGCCGCCGTCCGGCTGCCGTTTCCACACCCGCTGCCCCATGGCCAAGGATATCTGCCGCGCCGAGGTGCCGGCGCTGGAAGCGGTGGGCGATGGCGGCCATGCCGCCGCCTGCCATTTCAAGGAGGCTGGCATATGACCCGCTATGTCATTGGCCGGCTGCTGGAATCGGTGCTGGTACTGGCGCTGATGTCGTTCGTCATCTATGCCCTGATCGCGCTCATGCCGGGCGATCCCATCGATATCATGGTGCAGTCCAACCCGGACCTCACGCCCGAGGACGCGGCCCGGCTGAAGGCGCTCTACGGCCTCGACAAGCCCATCTTCGAGCGCTACTGGAACTGGCTGACGGCGGCTGCGCAGGGGGACTTCGGCTATTCGCGCATCCACAGCCGGCCCGTGCTCGAGGTCATGGGCCCCAGGCTTGCCAATACGGGCGTGCTCATGGGCCTGGCCCTGCTGCTGTCCCTGGCCATAGCACTTCCGGTGGGCATCTATTCCGCGCTCAAACCCTATTCGGCAAGCGACTACGCCATCAATTTCGTCGCCTTGGCGGGAATTTCGGTGCCCGTCTTCTGGCTGGCGCTGATGCTTATCGTGGTCTTCGCCGTAACTCTCAACTGGCTGCCGGCGGGGGGCATGGAGAGTATCGGCGGCGAGGCGGAAGGGCTTGCCTGGTTGCTCGACCGGGCGCGCTATCTGGTGCTGCCGGTTATTGCGCTCAGCGTTGCCAGCATTGGCGGTCTGACCCGCTATGTGCGTGCGGCCATGATGGAGGTGATGCGCCAGGACTATATCCGGACCGCCCGTGCCAAGGGGGCCTCGCGGGCCCGGGTGGTGCTGCGCCATGCGCTCCGCAATGCTATGATCCCGGTTGTCACCATCCTGGCGCTCAGCTTCGGCACGCTGTTCTCCGGCGCGCTGGTCACCGAGACCATGTTCTCCTATCTCGGCATGGGCAAGCTGATCTACGATTCCATCATCGGCAACGACTACAACATGGCGCTGGTCAGCCTGATGTTCGCCACGGCGCTGGTGCTGGCGAGCAACCTGCTTGCCGATCTCTGCTATGCCGGGCTCGATCCCAGGGTGAGCTACCGATGAGCGCGC
Organism: uncultured Rhodospirillaceae bacterium; assembly: GCA_964555535.1. Lineage (GTDB taxonomy): Bacteria > Pseudomonadota > Alphaproteobacteria > UBA7887 > UBA7887 > UBA7887. The sequence continues at coordinate 1,564 of CAZKTK010000090.1, read as the reverse complement.
AAAGCCTCGGGCTTCCCCACCTGTCGCCAGCGCGGCTGATCCTGGCGCGCTTCCTCCGCCACCGGGCGGCGGTGGCCAGCGCGCTGGTGCTCGTCGTGCTTGGGTTGGCGGCGGCCGCGGCGCCATTGGTCGAAGCTTGGCTGGGTGTCGATTCCAACGAGGTTGACCTGCTCGCCATTTTCGCAGCCCCTTCGACTGCCCATCCCCTCGGTACTGACGAACTCGGCCGTGACGAGCTGGTGCGCCTGCTCTATGGCGGGCGCATCTCGTTGGTGGCGGGCCTGGCAACGGCTTTGATCTCTGCGGTCATCGGCACCGTCATCGGCCTGCTCGCGGGATACTACGACGGCTTGCTCGACCGCCTGCTGATGCGCCTTACGGACAGTGTCATATCGCTGCCGCTGCTGCCGCTTCTGATCGTGCTCGCGGCAGTCGATCTGGGCAAGCTCGGCCTGCCGCACGATCTCGCCACGTCCCCCGAGGTCAGCCTCTACCGCATCGTCGTCATCATTTCGCTGGTCGGCTGGACCACGGTGGCGCGGCTGGTCCGCGGCGCTGCCCTGTCTCTGCGCGAGCGCGACTTCGTGTTGGCTGCCAAGAGCCAGGGGGCGAGTGGGCCGCGCATCATGCTGCGCCACATCCTGCCCAACGCCATCTCGCCGATCATCGTCTCGACCACGCTCTCGGTGGGCAACATCATCTTGCTGGAATCCGTGCTCAGCTTCCTCGGCCTCGGCATCCAGCCTCCCTTTGCCAGCTGGGGCAACATGCTGACCGTTGCCCAGGAGAAGATCTACGAGGCGCCCATGCTGGCGGTCTATCCGGGGCTGTTGATCTTCGCCACGGTGATCGCCTTCAACTTCCTCGGCGACGGACTGCAGGACGCGCTCGATCCGAAGGCGAACGCGCCCTGATCCCGAAGGCTCAGCTGCCGCCGAGAACCGCCTTGATGGGCGTGACGATGGCGCCGAGGATCTGTGGATTGCCCGTCGGCGATTCCGAGGTGATGGTCAGGCCGCCATCATCCTGGAAGCTGACGTCGTGGCTCCAACCACCCGAGCCCTGCGCCTTGAAGAACGGGAATATGCCCGCCTGGGCCGCGGCAGTGAACTGCTCATGATCGGCGCTTGCGATGTTCACTGTCGAGGTGGTGTTCACCGTGATGCCATCGACCACGATAAGGGCGCTGCAGAAGCGCTTCATCGTGCCGTCAGGCCCGAAGACGCCGGTCCAGGTCCCTGCGGGTTGAGATGCGCGACGACGGCGCCGTAAGTTTGAGAAAAGCGGTTCAAGCGCGACGGGTCGTAGCAGGTCGAGATCGACTGCGGTGGGATCGAGTCGAAGATGTTCCAGAGGTCGCGTGAGGTCGTGCCCAGCGGCGTATGGGCCTGGAACAATTGGAATCGCGACGGATCGAGCTTACATCCGGCCGCTGTGGCATTGTAGAACTGCGCCGTCAGGGCCTTCATGGCGTCTTGTGCTGCGGACATGCTTCACTCCCGTTTGCAATTAGTCGCCTGTTAACAAGCGGCTCTGATCGCTGATTTTTGGGTCATCGCGGCAA
>CAZKTK010000089.1:0-9667 GCA_964555535.1 uncultured Rhodospirillaceae bacterium | reverse complement strand
GCAGCTCCGGGTAATGCAGCTTGATCTGCGCCGCGCAGGAGCCCGACGGCGCCACCACGTAATCGAACTCCTCGAAGGCCATGATGACGTCGCGGGCGATATCCGCGGCGCCCTTGAAATCGCCCGAATTGAAGGCCGGCTGGCCGCAACAGGTCTGGCTTTCGGGCACGTGCACGCGGCAGCCCGCATCCTCCAGTAGCTTTACCGCGGCAAAGCCGACGCTGGGCCGGAACAGGTCGACCAGACAGGTCACGAACAGGCCGATATCGACCGCGTCGCGGCTCATGGGAAATTTCCTTATCCAGTGGCTCGAAGTCGGGCGGAACCTAGCGCCCGGCGGAGTCCACGTCCAGCCCGCGGGGGAGCAGCAGGTATGCGTTGCCTGCGCTCTTCATTCGCCCGGCGATATCGGCCGCCGCGTCGCCGTGGCCCCAATAGACATCGCCGCGCACGGGCCCGCGAATGGCGCCGCCGGTGTCCTGGGCGATCAACAGGCGGCGCAGCGGCACGCCGTCCGGTGTGGTGCTGTCGAGCCAGACGGGCGTCGACAGGGCCACGAAGCGGCGATCGACCGCGAGCGAGCGCCCAGGCGTCAGCGCCACGCCCTGGGCGCCGAGGGGGCCTTCGCCTTCGAGCACATGGAAAAACACATAGGACGCGTTCTCGTTCATCAGCGCCTGGGCCTCGCCCGGGTTGGCGTCGAGCCAGGCACGGATGGCCTGCATGGACATGGCCTCGCGTGTCACCTCGCCGCGGGCGATCAGCACCCGGCCGACGGCGGTATAGGGATGACCGTTCTGCGCCGCATAGCCGACGCGGAGTGAGCGCCCGTCGTCGAGCTCGACCCGGCCCGAGCCCTGAATATGCAGGAAGAAGGCATCCACGGGATTGTCGACCCAGACGATCTCGAGATCCCGCGCGGCGAGCGCGCCGTTGGCAATCTCGGAACGGTCGGCATAGGGCTTGAGGCGGCCGTTGATGACCTGCCCGGCGATGCGCTCGCCCGCGAGATGCTCGCGGAACTCGCCGAGATCGACCATGACCAGCTCGTCCGGGCGGCGATGCAGGGGCGTTGCGTAGCGCTCGCTCTGGTTCAGGGAGCCTTGCAGCGAGGCTTCGTAGTAGCCCGTGAAAAGCCCCTCCCGCCGATCGCCATCGGCCGCGGCGTAGGGGCGGAACCAGGTCTCGAAGAAGCCGCGCGCATCCCCCGGCCCGGCATCCAGCGCGGCGCACATCGCGCGCCAGTCGCCAACCGTGCCGGCAACACCCATGGCGCGCTCGTCGGGCAGGCGCATCAGGCGCTCGCAGGACCGCGCAAGGGCGCCGAGCGCGGCGCCGTGGTCGTCCGCCCGCCAGCCGGGCAGGGCGGCGAAGGAAACAGGGGTCAGGGTTAGGCTGGGTGCGGCCGGCGCCGGCGGCTCGTCATCGGGCGTGCAGGCAAAGAGCCATGCCACAAGGGCCAGGGCCGCGAGGCGGTCAGTCCTCACTGTCGGTGTCGACGAGCTGCCAGTTGGGATCGCGCGAGCGGGTGTCGCGTTCGAAGGTCCAGATATCGGTGATCTTCGCCACCGTCGCCGCGTCGCCGTCGATGACATCGCCTTCGGCGTCGCGCAGCACGTTGACCTGCTCGGTCAGGAACTCGACGGTCAGGCGCGCCTTGTGGCCTGCCATGGCGGCACCGACGATATCGGCGAGGATGAACGACACCATAGACGTTTCAAGGGTCTCGTTGGCCTTTTCACGACGGTCGATCTCGTCGGCAAAGCCCTCATAGACCGGCAGCGCCAGCAGGGACTTGAGGCTTTTCTTGTTGCCGCTGGCATAGGCTTCAAGGATCGTCTCGAAAGCGTAACGGGCACCGTCCATGAAGCTCGCCTCGTCGAATCCGGGATCGGCGATCTTGACCTGGGTCATGCCGGCAGGGCCACGGCGGGGCGGCGGCGGCGGGGTGCCCGCCTCTTCCGCCGTCTCCTCGTCCATGTCCTCGCGCTGGGCGTTGCGGTCGGGAAGGGGTATGACCTCGCCGCTCTCGCCGGCATCGCGGCGGTTCTGCTCGGGCGGCGGTTGGTGGCCCGTGCGCCGGCCCAGCACGCGATGCAGACGCAGCACAAGGAATGCCGCGATCATCGCGAAAATAAACAGATCGAAAAACTGAAATCCCTGCATGCCGTGCTTGGCCTCGCCGCCGTCGCCATGCGCGAATGTCGCCTCCCTTGAGGCGCTATCGGCCAGCGCGGCTCGACTGTAGTCTTTCCCGCGCCGTCGGTCCAGCCACTGGCGGCGGCGCATCCGGCTTCCCACATGGGGGTTTCCTGAGCGGAGAACAAGCATGGCCCTGTTAGTTTTGGCGTTCCTTATCGGTCTCCCTTTGGTCGAGATCGCCGGATTCGTTTATATCGGCGAGGAGATCGGCGCCGCGGCGACCATCGTCGCGACCGTGCTCACGGCCGCTATTGGCATTGCCGTGGTGCGAATCCAAGGCGCCGGGGTGGCGCGGCGCGCCCGCGCCGCCTTCGCCCGCAACCAAGAGCCCGTGGCCGAGACCATCGAGGGCCTTGCGCTGGGCCTCGCCGGCATATTGCTGTTCCTGCCCGGCTTCGTCAGCGATGGGGTCGGGGTGCTTTTGTTGCTGCCGCCATTCCGCTATCTCATGGTCTGGATGCTGCTCGGCTATCTGCGCAAGCGGGTGGCGGAGGCCCGCCGCCAACGCGACAACGTGCTCGAGGGCGAGTATCGCGACGTCACACCAAAAGACGAGGACCGCTTGCCATGATCCTGATGCGCCACGGCGAATCCGAGTTCAATGTCGTCTATGGCGCGACACGGACCGACCCCGGCATCCGCGACCCCAAGCTGACGCCCCAGGGACGCGACCAGGTGGCAGCGGCGGCGGCGGCGATCGGCGAGCAGGACATCCCCGTGCGCCGGCTGGTCGCGAGCCCCTATACGCGGGCGCTGGAAAGCGCCAGCATCCTGGCCGAGGCGCTGGATGTGCCGATCACCATCGAGCCCCTGCTGCGCGAGCGTTTCGCCTGGACCTGCGATATCGGCACGCCGTCCTCGACGCTCGCGGCAGCCTGGCCGGACTTGCGCTTTCCGGACATGCCGGAGCGCTGGTGGCCCGAAGACGAAGAGCACGGCCATCATGTCGAGGCACGGGCAAACGACTTCCATCGCAGCATGGCGGCCGATCCCGATCACGGGGAGACGCTAGTGGTCAGCCACTGGTGGTTCATCCGCGCCCTGTCGGGCGCCGAGCTGCCCAATGCCGCCATGGTCAAGGTTCGGCTCGCACCGGTGGTCGAGGTTGTCTCCCACCCCCATCCGTGATAGCCAGCGCCGAACACTGAAAGATTGGGATACCGACCATGGCCGACGAGACCAGCGAACCGGCAGCCGGGCAGGCTGGCGGCGAGACGGCACAGCCGCAGCTTTTCATTCGCGCGCAATATGTGAAGGATCTTTCCTTCGAGAATCCGCGCGCGCCGGCAAGCCTGCGCGAAGGCGCGGCACCGCAGGTCGAGCTCTCGGTCTCCGTGAACGGCCGGCCGATGGAAGGCGACGACCACGAGGTCGAGCTGGTGCTGACGGCAACGGCCAAACACGACGACGAGGTCGCCTTCGTCGCCGAGCTGACCTATGCCGGTGTTTTCCACCTGTCGGGCTTTACCCCTGAGCAATTGCGCCCGCTGGTCATGATCGAGTGCCCGCGCCACCTGTTCCCGTTCGCGCGCCGCGTGATGGCGGACTGCACGCGGGACGGCGGCTTCCCGCCGCTGATGCTCGACCCGATCGACTTCCTGGCGCTCTATCGCCGCTCCCAGGAAGCGGCGGCACAGGCGCAAGAGGGCGGCGCTCCCGCCAGCAACGGCAACGGCCAGCAAGGCAACGCCTAGCTCTCTTAATGCGTGTGATTCAAACCGCTACGCCCGACAAAGTTGGGTGACTGTCACCCAACTTTATGTGGCAGATGTTTCGGTGATCTCTCGGGCCATGCCCGGTGCATCAGTCGCGGCGCCAGACGGGGTTTTCCAGGCTTTCTATGAAGGCCTCGTGGGCGGCGAGTTCTTCGGCGCTGGCGGCGTGGGGCCTTGGTGGCCGGGGCTCTCTGGTGGCCTTGGCGGCAGGCGTGGTGGCGCTGGCCGTTACGTTCGCGGCCAAGTCCAACCCCGCTTGCCGGCCGCCGACCAGCTCCACATAGACATCCGCCAGCAGCTCCGCGTCCAATAGGGCGCCGTGATAGGTGCGCGAGGAATTGTCGATGCCGAAGCGCTTGCAGAGCGCATCGAGGCTGGCGGGCGCGCCGGGAAACTTGCGCCGCGCGATCTGTAGGGTATCCACCGCCCGCCCGGCGTCGATCGGCGCCCGGCCGAGACGTTCCAGTTCGGCATTGAGAAAGCCGAGATCGAAGCTGGCATTGTGGATGACCAGCTTGTCGTCGCCGAGAAACGCTTCCATGTCCGCCACGATATCGGCGAACAAAGGCTTGCCGACGAGCTGCGCGGTGCTGATGCCGTGGATGGCTTCGGCTTCCGCCGGCACATCGCGCTTGGGATTGATGTAGTGGTGAAAGCTCTCGCCGGTGGCGATGCGGTTGATCATCTCCAGGCAGCCGATCTCGATGACGCGGTCGCCGCCGCGAGCATCGAGGCCCGTGGTCTCCGTATCAAGAACGATTTCACGCATGGGACCGCTTCCTTCCCGGGCGCCGCCTGAGGCCCGGATCGGACAGCATTTTGCGGATGTGTCGGATGGCGCGCAAGGAGGCATTGCGCCCGAGCCCGCTCGGGATGATGAAGTCGGCGCGGCGGCGCTTCTCCCCATCCGGCGTCTGCTGGGCGAGAATGCCGGCAAGCTTCTTCTCCGTCATGCCGGGCCGGCGCAGGGCACGGCGGCGCTGCACGAATGCCGGCGCCGAGACGACCGCCACATAGTCGCAGCGCGTCTCGCCGCCGGTCTCGAACAGCAACGGCACGTCGAGCACGACGAGCGGGATGCCGAGCGCCCTGGCACGGCGCAGGAAACCCTGCCGCGCATCGCCCACCAGGGGATGCAGGATGCCTTCGAGGCGGCGCAGATCATCGGGCTTCTCGAACACGGCCGCGCCGAGGCGCTTGCGGTCGATACGGCCATCAGCGCCGACGGCAGTGGGAAACATCTGCTTGACGGCGTCGTAACCGCGGCCGCCCGGCGCCATCAGCGCGCGCACCTCCGCATCGGCATCGAAGACAGGCACACGGAGGCGGCGAAAGGCTTTCGACGCCTCGCTCTTGCCCATGGCGATGCTGCCGGTCAGGCCGAGCAGGACAGGCCGGCGCGCTTTCACGATGCGAGATCCGCCAGAATGAAATCCCGCAACTCCTCATCCACTTCAGGCTCGCGGCCGAACCAGGCCGCAAAGCCGGGCCGCGCCTGGTGCAAGAGCATGCCGAGGCCGTCAACGCAGCGCAGGCCACGCTCGCGGGCGGCACGCAGCAATTCGGTTTCCAACGGCACATAGACGATGTCGCTGACCACTGTCGTTTCGTCCAAGTCGTCGAGAGCGATATCGAGCGCCGCCTTGCCCGCCATGCCGAGGGTGGTCGTGTTCACGACCAGCCCGCAGCCCGCACCCGCCTCGCTGCGCCGCGCCCATGCCACAACGTCGATGCCGGGTCCGAGCTCGGCGCCTAAGTCTTCGGCCCGGCTTTGGGTACGATTGCAGAGGCGAACTTCCGGCACGCCCGATTCCAATAGCCCAACAACGATGGCGCGGGCCGCGCCGCCCGCACCCAGTACGAGAACCGGCCGGTCGTGGCGCCAATCTCCGGCGCCCGCGCGAAGATTCGCCATGAAGCCGTAGGCATCCGTATTGCTGCCGGTCAGACTGCCATCTTCTTCCACCACGATGGTATTGACGGCGCCGATGCGCTCGGCCGTCGCCTCCACACGATCCACGGCGCGCAAGGCGTCCTCCTTGTGAGGCACGGTCACGTTGCAGCCGGCGAAACCCAGTGCTGGCAGGGCCGCTATCGCCTGGGCGATCCTGTCCGGCGGCACGGCAAGCGGCAGATAGGCCCCATCGATGCCATATCTCTCCAGCCAATGACCGTGCAGCCGCGGCGAGCGCGAATGGGCCACGGGCCAGCCCATGACACCGGCGAGTTTGATTTTTCCGGTATGGCTCATTGCAGCACTATTCCCTGCTCGCGCAAATAGGACAAGATTGGCAGAAGCGGCAGGCCGAGGATGGTAAAATGGTCGCCGTCTATGGCCTCGAAAAGCTGTACGCCATGTTCCTCCAGCCTATAGGCGCCGACGGTCGAGCAGACATCGTCGCCCGCCATGGCCAGATAGGACTCGAGAAACTCGGGCGAGAAGGCCCGCATGGTGAGATGAACGCTTTCCGCATGTGTCCACAGCGGCGCGCCATCCCTGACCACTGCCACCGCGGTTGCCAGGCTGTGTCGGCGGCCGCGCAAGGCTTCCAGGTGCGACCTCGCCTGATCCATGTCTTGCGGTTTGTCGAACCAGCGGCCTTCGCAGTCGAGGATCTGATCGCCGCCGATGACCAAGGCCCCCGAGTGCCGCAGGGAAACCGCCTGGGCTTTCAGAACGGCCAAGGCCAAAGCGGTATTCTCGGCACTGCGGCCATCGCCTGCCATCGATGTCTTGACAGCCGCCTCATCGAGATCGGCGGGATCCACGCTCGCGGCCAAGCCGGCAGCCTGCAGCAAGCGCGCCCGCGAGAGACTTGCCGAGGCGAGAACCAAAGCCGTCATGCGGGTTCGGCCGCCGAGCGGTAGAGCTGCAGGATCGCCGCCGCCGTTTCTTCTATCGAGCGCCGCGAGACATCGATCACGGGCCAGCCGTGGCGGGTGAAAATACGTCGCGCATCGCTCATCTCCCGGCGAACCGTCTCGAGATCGGTGTAGTCGCTGCTGCGGGTATCGTTGAGCGCGATCAGGCGGTTGCGGCGGATCTGCACCAGGCGATCGGCGGACGTGGTCAGCGCCACCACCAGCGCCGAGCTCTCGGCAAGCTGCGCATCGGGAAATGTTTCGACACTCACATAGGGTACGTTCGCGGCCTTGATGCCACGATTGGCGAGATAGATGCAGGTCGGTGTCTTCGATGTCCGCGACACCCCGACGAGCACCACGTCCGCCTTGTCGAGATTGGCGATGGCATGGCCGTCATCATGGGCAAGCACGAACTGCATGGCCTCGATACGCGCATAATAGTCGCTGTCGAGCGCGTGCTGACGGCCAGGCGTGTGCCTCACCTCCGTACCCAGGGTCTGGCTCAACACTTCCATAACGCCGCCGAGGACATCGACGCAGGGCACGTTGAGCTCGCGGCAGCCGCTCTCCAACACCTGCCGCAGCTCGGGCTTTACCAGCGTGTAGAGCACGATGCCGGGATGGGAGCGTACCGACTGCAGGACCTTTTCGATCTGCTCCGGGCTGCGCACCAGGGCCCAGCTGTGCTCCGCCGCCTCGCCAACGGGAAACTGGGCCATGGTCGCGCGCGCCACCGTGCTCACGGTCTCGCCGGTGGAATCGGAGATCAAATGCAGGTGAAAGGGTGCTGCGGTCATGTGCACAAACCCATGGGAGCTGGGGATAACCCGGCCTCGCCGCGGCAACCGCCGATTCCTTCCCATACCATGCACAAACTGTTCATAGGCGGCCTAAACCATCCCGATGTCGATAATCATGTTCACAACGCATCCGCCGTTATACCTATCCCCTCGATCAAGGAGACGCCATAGCGCGGCTTCGCACCGCTTGCCAACAGGATCATCCACAGTTGTCCGTTTCTCCCGTCAAGTCGGCGTGCTCTCTGTGGGCAAATGCCAATCCCCGCAATCCGCCGCCATATACAAAAACAACTATCCTTACTATTTAAGAATAGAATCTAGAAAGAGAGCGTGGGACCGGTGGAAACATGACCAAGCCGCTATTGCGTGCCTTGCAGGGTGAGGCGCTGTCGACGCCGCCGATATGGCTGATGCGCCAGGCCGGAAGGTATCTGCCGGAATATCGCAAGCTGCGCAGCGAGGCGGCGAATTTTCTCGATTTCTGCTATCGCCCGGCGCTGGCTTGCGAAGCGACCCTGCAGCCGATCCGACGTTACGAGATGGATGCAGCGATCGTCTTCTCGGATATTTTGGTGATCCCCGATGCCATGGGCATCGACGTTCGTTTCATCGAAGGTCGCGGCCCGGTGTTGGTGCCCATCGATGCCCGAGCCAAGTTGAGCACTGACGGTATCACGGACCACCTGGCGCCGGTCTACGAGACGCTTCGGGCGGTGGCGGCAACCTTGCCCCGATCTTGCACGTTGATCGGTTTTGCCGGCGCGCCATGGACCCTGGCCACCTATATGATCGAAGGCGGCAGCAGCCGCGATTTCGCTGCCGCCAAACGCTGGTGCTTCAGCGATGCGGAGAGTTTCTCGGCGCTTCTCATGCTGCTTGCCGAAGCGGTGGCGGAGCATCTTGTGGCTCAGGTCGAGGCCGGTGCCGAAGCCTTGCAGATTTTCGACAGCTGGGCCGGCACGGTGCCGGCACGGGCCTTCGAGCGTTGTTGCTTGGCGCCTGTGGCTGAGATCGTGCGCCGCGTGAAAGAGCGTTGTCCGGATGTCCCGATCATCGCGTTTCCGCGCGGCGCCGGCATTGGGTATCAGGGTTACGCCGCTGCCACCGGCGTCGACGGCTTGTCGCTCGACCCATCCATACCGACGAAGTGGGGCGCCGCTCTCGACGCCAAGGCCGTGCAAGGCAATCTCGATCCCCAGAGCCTGGTCGCCGGCGGCGAGCAGATGGCGGCAGCGGTATCGGAGATTCTCAGGCATATGCATGGCCGGGGCTTTGTCTTCAACCTCGGCCATGGTGTCGTGCCCGACACGCCGGTGGACCACGTCGGGGAACTGGTTTCGCTGGTGCGGAACGCCTGACCATGACGCGCCGCGCCGTCGTTCTGTTCAACCTCGGCGGCCCGGACTCGCCCGCTGCCATACGGCCTTTTCTGTTCAACCTGTTCAACGATCCGGCGATCATATCGCTCCCCAATCCCTTGAGATGGTTGTTGGCCAAGCGCATATCCGCGAAGCGCGCGCCCGTGGCGCGAGAGATTTACGCCAATATCGGTGGGCGCTCGCCATTGTTGGATCTCACCGCTGCCCAGGCCGAGGCGCTGCAAGCCGTGCTCGGTGAGGACCATCGTGTCTTCGTCTGCATGCGTTACTGGCACCCGATGAGTGCAGCGGTGGCCAAGGATGTCGCGGCCTGGCAGCCTGATGAGATCGTGCTGTTGCCGCTTTATCCGCAGTTTTCGACCACGACCACAGCATCGTCTCTCGCCGATTGGACTCGGCTGGGACTCGATGCCCCGACAGCTGTCATCGGCTGTTATCCCACCGAGGACGGTTTGGTGCGCGGTCAGGCGAATGCGGTGGCAGCGGCCCTCGACGGTTTGGAATGCCCGCGCCTGCTGTTTTCCGCCCATGGCCTGCCTGAGGTGGTGATCGAGCGCGGCGATCCCTATCAATGGCAAGTGGAACAGACGGCGGCAGCGGTGGTAGCCGCCCTCGGACGGGACAATCTGGACTGGTCGGTCTGTTATCAAAGCCGGGTCGGACCGCGGCGCTGGATCGGGCCCTCGACCGATGACGAGATCCGTCG
>CAZKTK010000088.1:0-9693 GCA_964555535.1 uncultured Rhodospirillaceae bacterium | reverse complement strand
GTGGGCAAGATCGAGGCCGGCATCCCCGAGGACGACCCCCGCAATGCCGCGGTGATCGCCGATAACGTGGGTGACAATGTGGGCGATTGCGCCGGCATGGCGGCCGATCTCTTCGAGACCTACGCGGTGACCATGGTCGCGACCATGTTGTTGGCGGCGATCTTCTTCACCGGCGAGGCGCAGATGATGATGATGGAGCTGCCGCTGGTCATCGGCGGTGCCTGCATCCTGGCTTCCGTTGCCGGTGCCTTTCTGGTCAAGCTCGGCCCCAGCAACAACGTCATGGCAGCGCTCTACAAGGGTCTGATCGGCGCTGCGGCGCTGTCGGCCGTGTTGATCGCCATCATCATCGGTGTCTGGGTCGGCTTCGGCGCCGAACTGGCCATGGGCGATCGTACCGTCAGCGGCACCTCGCTGTTCGTCTGCGCCTTGGTCGGGCTGGCGGTTACGGGCCTGCTGGTCTGGATCACCGAGTATTACACCTCGACCGCTTTCCGCCCGGTGAAGAGCGTCGCCAAGGCCTCCGAGACCGGTCACGCCACCAACGTCATCCAGGGTCTGGCGGTCTCCATGGAGGCCTGTGCCCTGCCGGTGCTGGTGATCTCGGCTGGCATCATCATCGCCTTCAGCGCGGCCGGCTTGTTCGGCCTTGCAATCGCGGCAACGACGATGCTGGCACTGGCCGGCGTGGTCGTGGCACTCGATGCCTACGGCCCGGTCACCGACAACGCGGGTGGCATTGCCGAGATGGCGGAGCTGCCCGAGGACGTGCGCAAGATCACCGATGCCCTGGACGCGGTCGGCAACACCACCAAGGCGGTGACCAAGGGCTACGCCATCGGCTCGGCGGCGCTCGCGGCGCTGGTGCTGTTCGCGGCTTATACCGAGGATCTGCATCACTACTTCCCGGATGTGGAGGTCGACTTCCGCCTGCAGGACCCCTTCGTGGTCATCGGCCTCTTTATCGGCGGCCTGCTGCCCTATCTCTTCGGTGCCCTCGGCATGATGGCCGTGGGCCGCGCGGGTGGTGCCGTGGTCATCGAGGTGCGGCGGCAGTTCAAGGAGATCCCGGGCATCATGGAAGGCACGGCCAAGCCGGAATACGGCAAGGCCGTCGACCTGCTGACCAAGGCCGCGATCAAGGAGATGATCGTGCCGTCGATGCTGCCGGTTTTGGCGCCGGTCGTGGTCTATTTCGTGATCGCGGCAATTGCCGGCCAGCCTGCCGCTTTCGTTACCGTCGGCGCCATGCTGCTCGGCACCATCGTGACCGGCCTCTTCGTCGCCATTTCCATGACCTCCGGCGGCGGCGCCTGGGATAACGCGAAGAAGTACATCGAGGACGGCAATCACGGCGGCAAGGGCTCCGACGCCCACCACGCCGCGGTGACCGGCGATACCGTCGGCGATCCCTACAAGGACACCGCCGGTCCTGCCGTCAACCCGATGATCAAGATCACCAACATCATGGCGATCCTGCTGCTGGCCATGCTCGCCGCATAAGGCGGCTGCAGACGCAGACTAACGAGCCCCGATCCTGGCGACAGGGTCGGGGCTTTTCTTTAGTCGCCGCCCACGAAATAAGGGAGACATCGATGCTGAGACGGATCGCAGTCCTGTTCGCCGGTTTTTTGGCCGTGGCGCCTGTTTGGGCGGAGGACGAGGCGCGCTACGGCGTCATCGTCGAGCGCGATGTGATGGTGGCGATGCGCGACGGGGTGCGGCTGGCGATCGATGTCTACCGGCCCGATGCGCCGGGGACCTTTCCGGCGCTGGTCGAGCGTACGCCCTACGACAAGACGCGATCGTCGGAGATTCGTGCCGAGGCGCATACCTATTTCGCCGAGCGCGGCTATGTTTTCATGGTGCAGGACGTGCGCGGGCGCTATGCCTCCGAGGGCAACTACTATCCCTTCCGCGATGCCGGCTGGGACGCGCGCACCGACGGCTACGACACCATCGCCTGGATTGCCGACCAGCCCTGGTCGAACGGCAGCGTCGGCGTCGTCGGCGGCTCCCATACGGGCCAGACCGCCTACATGCTGGCACAAAGCCAGCCGCCGGCGCTCGGCGCCATCTTCGCGCGCGAATCCGCCTCCGACCTGCACAAGCACTGGATCTATCGCGGCGGTGCCTTCGAGTACGGGTTCGTCACCGCCTGGGTGGGGTTGACCTTTGCCGGGGACATTATCACGCGCACACTGACAGAGCGGCCGGCGGCACGCGCCCGCGGTGCCATCCAGGCTTTCCTCGACAATCCGCAGCCATATTTCACGCAGCTGCCGGTCAACGGCTTTGAGCCGTATAGCGGCATCGAGGGGCTATCGTTCTATTACGACTGGTTGGCCGAACAGGCGGACGGCCCCTATTGGCAGCGCCAGGCCATTGCCCGCGAGCATGCGGACTTCACCGTTCCGGTAGCCCATCTCGGTGGCTGGTACGACATCTTCCTGCAAGGCACCATCGAGAACTACGAAGGCCTGCGCGACAACGCCGGCAGCGCCTTGGCGCGGGACAATCAGCGCCTGGTGATCGGGCCCTGGGTGCACGGGCCGACCAATGTCGGGGTCACGCAGGTCGGGGAACTGGAGTTTCCCGGCGCCGACGCGGTCGGCTACAACGCCATCCGGGCGCGCTGGTTCGACCATTGGCTGCGCGGCATCGACAACGGCGTTACCGACGAACCGCCGGTGCTGATCTATGTCATGGGCGACAATCGCTGGCGTCACGAGAACGAATGGCCGCTGGCGAGGACAGAGGTCACCAATCTCTATTTCCGCGAAGACGGTCTCGCCGCCGAGGCGCCGGGCGCCGACGAAGGCGCCAGCAGCTTCACCTATGATCCGGCCACTCCTGTGCCCACGCTCGGCGGCAATACCCTCTTCCTGCCAGGCGGACCGCGCGACCATCGTGCCGCGGATGCGCTTTCCCTGACATTTACGGGCGAGCCCTTGGACGCGCCCCTGGAAGTGACGGGGCCGGTAACGGCGGTCCTTTATGGCGCCTCATCGGCGGTCGATACGGACTGGACCGTGCGCCTCAGCGAGGTCTATCCCGACGGCCGCTCGATCAACATCGTCGACGGCATCGTGCGCGCCCGCTATCGCGACGACCCCGCGGCGCCGCACCTTCTCGAACCCGGCGAGATTGTGCGCTATGAGGTCGATTTGTGGGCCACCAGCAATGTCTTTCAGGCCGGCAACCGCATGCGGGTGAGCGTGCACAGCAGCAACTTTCCGCGCTGGGACCGCAATCTCAACACAGCCGAGAGCCCGGAGGAGGGCACGACCTGGGTAACCGCCACCAACACGGTCTACCACGACGCCGAACATCCCTCGCACATCGTGCTGCCGGTGATACCGCGCTAAGAGTACCGGTCAGTTCGGCAGATAGGTCACCGAGAGCCCCAGCAGACGAACCATGTCGTCGGGGTGCACACCGCCGTCGGGATCGACATCGGCATCTTCGAGATCGGCAAAGGTGAACGGCACGACCGGGTTGAGCGTGATCACCAGCGTGTCGCCGTCATAGGTGCCGTAGGCCAGGGCCATATCGCGGATGGTGTTGATGATGTCGCGCGTGGGGCCGTCACGGCCGAGCTCGCCGTCCGCTTCGTTCAGGTTCTCCAGCAATACGGCCAGCATACCGAAAGCGGATCCCCTTCCATGACCGCGAGCAGGTCGAGCAAAGCGCCAGCGAGGCCACTGTCGGCATAGGCGAACTTGGCATGCTTCCAGGCCAGCTCGGTGAGCAGGGTGGATAGTCCGTCGTCGTAGAAGAGCTCGGGGCGGGACATCACGCGCGGGCTCGGCCATCCCGACATGTTCATGGTGGCGGTACCGCTGCCGAGGTCGACCACGCCGGTGATCAGGACGTCTTCGGCGGCCTCGTCCATCAGATAGGCAAAGTCTATGGCCACGGGCAATGGGCCGTGACCCCAGATCCCAGGCTCGCCCGTAAGCAGCGCGAAGGCCATCTCCGGCACGGCAATATTCGTGACCTGGATGTCGACGCTTTGCGGGATCATGGTGGCGAAGGGATCGCTGGGATCCAGCGGGATGTCGAGCCATGACGGCTGCACCAGCGCCGTTGCGGCATGGATAATGCCATCGCTGCCGAAATCGCTGTCGAGCGATGCCTCTATGCGTGCGTCGCCATTGAGTTGCGAAGCGAAGCGGAATGCCAGATCGCCGGTGATGGAGTCGGTCTTGAAGGGCCATGGTATGTCGAACTCCATGCCCATGGTCTCCGCCGACAGGGTCAGGCCGGTGACGGCGATATCGATGTTTTCGGGCACCGTGTCGGCCAAGATCGCTGCAACATCGAGCGCTGCGATGGTGACCGCATCCGCCCGGAACTGTCCGCCATCGGGCGTCAACACCACGACGTCCGGGAAGGCCAGGGCTTCGGCGTCATCGGTGAACGGCTTGCCGTGCTTGAGCATGCCGGGGGGCAGGGAATCGAGCAGGGGCTGCACGTCGGCGACCTCGATCGCCATGGCAGTTGCGGGAAATAGCGCGATTGCCGCAATGACGAGCGAGCGGAGCTTTGTCTGGCGGGCCATGATGAACCTCCTCCCAAAGGACGTTCCCATTAGGCAATCTCGGGCCGTCCGGCGCAAGCCAATAAAATTCGCGCCAGTGAAGTATGTCACTGTAGTCGCACTGAAAAATGGAGAACCTCGAAGGGTAAAGGGAAAGAAGGCGAAGGGTATTCTCAAGTAACGCGTGTCGTTACGAACTTGTGAACTGCCCGTGATCTTGAGGATCGTTGAAAATGGCCCGTAACGCTCTAAATTTTCTTATACGGCAAAAAAGATACCAGGGAGGTCAATCGCAACCGTTACCTATGGAGGCTACGATGTTCCGGTTTCTCACGACCGCTCTAATGGCCACCGCTATGACGGCCGTGGCCGCTGCCCCAAGCGGGGCCCAGGCGCGCGGGCCGTGCCTGCCACATGACGATGCCGTAACCAAGCTTGCGCAAAGCTATGGCGAGCAGAAAGTCGGGCTCGGGCTCGGCCCCAATGGCGGCATGGTCTATGAACTCTATGTCGGCGAATCGGGAAGCTGGACCATCCTCGTCACTCGGCCGAACGGCTTGAGCTGCATCGCGGCATCCGGCGAAAATTGGATGACCAGCCCGCTGCTGGTCGGCGACCCGGCCTAGGCGTCTGCCAAAAGCTTCAAGTTGGCCGCGTCGGCATTGCCGCCCGAAAGGATCACGGCAACCGATTTTCCACCCATCGCGTCGCGCTCCTTGACCGCGGCCGCGAGCGGCGCGGCGCCCGCCGGCTCCGCCAGATTGTGGGTCGCCCGCAGCATCAGTTTCTGCGCTGCCAGAATTTCCTCATCTTCCAGCGTGACGATTCGCGCCGCATGGCGATTGACGATCGCCACCGCCTGCTCGTCAGGCACGCGGGTTGCCAGGCCGTCGGCATAGGTATCCGCGGTCTGTGTCGGCACCGCGTGGCCGGCGTCGAAGGACAGGGCATAGGACGGGGCGCCCGCCGCCTGCACGCCGACCACCTCGGTCTTGAGGCCCAGGGCTTCGCGCGCGGCAATCACGCCGCAGATGCCCGAGCCGAGCCCGATCGGCACATAGATCGCATCAAGCGGCCCCGCATTCTCGAACAGTTCCAGCGCATAGGACGCAACCCCCGCCACCAGTGCCCGGTCGAAGGACGGCACCATGTGCAGGCCTTGGGCCTCTGCCAGGCTCAGGGCACGACCGATCGCGGCCTCGAAATCCTCGCCATGCTCCACCAGCTCCGCGCCTTGCGCGGCCATGGCATCGTTCTTCTCCGGATTGTTGCCGTGGGGCACGACGATGACCGCGCGCATGCCGTTGTGCTTCGCCGCCACGGCGATCGATTGCCCGTGATTGCCCCGCGTCGCCGCAATGACCCCGGGACAGTCCGCCTCGGCCCGCTTCAGCGCGTCCATATAGACCGCGCCGCCGCGTACCTTGAAAGCGCCGATGGGCGTGTGGTTCTCATGCTTCACCCATACCGGCAGACCCAGTGCCTTCTCCAACAACGGCCAGGCATATTGCGCCGTCGGCGGCATAAGATCGGCGACCACGGCCTGTGCCGCGCGCATCTCGTCAAGGGTGGGGAGCATGGTGGTGTCTCCTAAGTGTCTTACTGGCGTCTTTCATCCGGGTGTGCATAGCATAGTCGAGAGAGAGAGGAGGAGAGCCATGGCATTCGAAGGCTTCGAGACGCGGCGTATCGACGGTGAGGACTGCGAGATAAACCTGGTTATCGGCGGAGCCGGGCCGCCGCTGCTTTTGTTGCATGGCTATCCGCAGACCCATTTCATGTGGCACAAGATTGCGCCGCGGCTGGCCGAGCGTTTCACGGTGGTCGCCAGCGATCTGCGCGGCTATGGCGACAGCGGCCGGCCGCCGGACGGCGAGAACCATTTCGGCTATTCCAAGCGCGCCACGGCGGCGGATCAGGTCAGGGTCATGGCGTCGCTCGGCTTCGAGCGCTTCCGCCTCGTCGGGCACGATCGCGGCGGGCGGGTGTCCCATCGTTTGGCGCTCGACCATCCAGGGGCCGTGGAACGCCTCAGCGTGCTCGATATCGTGCCCACGCGCACCCTGTTCAAAGCCACCGACCAGTTTCTGGCGACGGCCTATTACCACTGGTTCTTCCTGATCCAGGTGGAGCCGTTTCCCGAAACCCTGATCGGCAACGACCCGGAATTCTATCTCGACTTCCTCATGCGCCGCTGGGCCGGGGCGAGCGAGGCGTTCACCGACGAGGCCTTTGCGGAATATCTGCGCTGCTTCTCAAAGCCCGAGACGATCCACGCCACGTGCGAGGACTACCGCGCCGCTGCGACCATCGATCTGGAGCATGACGAGGCCGATCTCGGCACCAAGATCGCCTGTCCCATGCAGGCCCTGTGGGGCGCCAAGGCGGTGATGGAAAAGACTTTCGACGTGGTCGGGGAATGGCGCAAAAGTGCCGAGCAGGTCGAGGGACAGGCGATTCCCTGCGGCCACTTCATGCCCGAGGAGGCGCCTGAGGAAACGCTGGCAGCTTTGCTGGCCTTTCTCGCTCCGTAAGCGCCGGGCTTTGCGCCGGCGGGCGGGAATGCCAATATGAGCCGCGGGGACCACGAGAAAGCGAGTGCACATGAGCGACGATCCTTCGTCGAGCGAGCAGGACCCGTCGGTCCGCGAGGCCCTGGGTATCAAGCCGTCACCGGCGCCAGCGCCCAAGCGGGGCTCGGTCGCGCGGCTGCGCAACTATTTTCTCACCGGCATTGCGGTCACGGCACCCATCGCCATCACGCTGTGGATTCTCATCGGCATCATCGAGATGATCGACAAGACCGTGGTGCCGTTGGTGCCCGATGTCTACAACCCGGCCAAGTACATCGAAGCCTATTTCGGCGTCGAAGTGGATATCCCCGGGTTCGGTTTGGTCGTGGTGGTTGTCGGCCTGACCCTGATCGGCTTTCTGGCTGCGGGCTTTTTCGGCCGCATGTTCGTGCGCTGGAGCGAGCGCCTGGTCGGCCGCATGCCGGTGGTGCGCAGCGTCTATGGCGCCCTCAAGCAGATCTTCGAGACTGTTCTCGAATCGTCTTCGCGCTCGTTCCGCGAAGTGGTTCTGGTGGAGTATCCGCGCCGCGGCATTTGGGCCATCGCCTTCATCACCAGCACCACCGAAGGCGAGGTGCAGAACATCATCGCCGACGAGGTGGTGAACATCTTCCTGCCGACCACGCCCAATCCCACCTCGGGGTTCCTGCTGTTCGTGCCGCGAAGTGCGCTTGTGCCTCTCAACATGACGGTCGAGGAAGGCATCAAGATGGTGGTTTCGGCAGGCATTGTCACGCCACCGGACCGGCGGCCGGCAGATGTGCGGGCGAAGCCGCTGGTGTCGTCCGACGGCGCCTTGCAGCGCGAGGCGGTGGACAAGGCCGCGTCGGCGGAGCGGATCAGCCAGACCTGAGAAACCTGACCGCAAGGTCACGCTCGAATAGATAGAGCAGCATCCGCAAGGCATCGCCGCGCGGGCCGGTGAGCTCCGGATCGCTGTCGAGAATGCGTTTGGTGTCGTCGTGGGCGATAGCCAGCAGGTCGCCATGGGCGGCGAGATCGGCGAGGCGGAAATCCGGCATGCCGCTTTGGCGTGTTCCCAACAGCTCGCCGGCCCCGCGCAAGCGCAAATCCTCCTCGGCGATGCGAAAGCCATCCTCAGTCTCGCGCAGAATGGCAAGGCGGGCGCGGGCGGTCTCGCCGAGCGGCGGCGCGTAGAGAAGCAGGCAGGACGAGGCCTTCGTGCCGCGCCCCACCCGGCCGCGCAACTGGTGCAACTGGGCAAGGCCGAAGCGCTCCGCGCCCTCGATCACCATCACGGTGGCCTCGCGCACGTCCACGCCGACCTCGATGACCGTGGTCGCGACGAGCACGGATACGGCTCCACTGGAAAAGTCCGCCATCACCCGGTCGCGCTCGGCCGCCTTCATCTGGCCGTGTACCAGCCCGACCTTGGCGCCGAAGCGTTCGCGCAAGGATTCGGCGCGGGCTTCCGCCGCGGCGAGGTCGAGGGTCTCGGATTCGGCCACCAGCGGGCAGATCCAGTAGACGCGATCGCCCGTCGAGAGCGCTCTGGAGACAGCCTCGACCACCTGGTCGAGCCGGTTGGCGGGCAGGGCGACCGTGGTCACGGGCTGGCGCCCCGGCGGCTTCTCGGTCAGGCGCGAGACCTCCATGTCGCCATATGCCGTCAGCATCAACGTGCGCGGGATCGGCGTGGCCGTCATCACCAGAACGTGCACGCCTTCGCCCTTGGCCTGGATGTTCATGCGCTGGTGCACGCCGAAACGGTGCTGCTCGTCGATCACGGCGACGCCCAGGTCGGCGAAGTCCACGTCCTTCTGGATCAGGGCATGGGTGCCGACCAGAATGTCGATCTCGCCCGCTGCCAGGGCGGCGAGGGTCTGTTCGCGCGCCTTGCCCTTGTCACGGCCGGTGAGAACCGCGAGGCGAACGCCGGCGGCCTCGGCCAGGGGCGCAATGGTGTCGTAATGCTGTCGCGCGAGAATCTCGGTCGGCGCCAGCATGGCGGCCTGGGCGCCGGCTTCGACCGCGATCAGCATGGTCAGCAGCGCGACGACGGTTTTGCCGCTGCCGACATCGCCCTGCAACAGGCGCAGCATGCGCCGTGACGAGGCGAGTTCGTCGGCGATCTCGGCCAGGCTTTGCGTTTGCGCGGCGGTCAGCGTGAAGGGCAGGGCGCCGACCGCCTTGTCGCGCAAGCGCCCGTCGCCGCTGAGCAAGCGCCCGCCGCTGCCCCGCATATGCGCGCGCACCAGGCCGAGCGCCAGTTGGTTGGCGAGTAGCTCGTCGAAAGCCAAGCGGCGCCGGGGTATGGCGGAAGGATCGAGATCGACCAGGCTGGCCGGGGCATGGGCTGCCGCGACCGCGTCGTGCCAGGCGGGCCAAGTTTCGCGGGCGACGAGCGCCGTGTCGTGCCATTCCGGCAGGGAGGGGACGCGTTCCAGCGCACCCCTGACGGCCTTGCCGAGCGGCTTGGCGGTGAGGCCTTCTGTAAGCGGATAGACGGGCTCGATACGCGGCAGGTTTTCCGCTTCCGCGGGCGTCACCACGTGGTCGGGATGGCTGATCTGGGGCTGGCCCGAGAACATCTCGACCGTGCCGCTGACCACCCGC
>CAZKTK010000087.1:0-9737 GCA_964555535.1 uncultured Rhodospirillaceae bacterium | reverse complement strand
GCCGCCACCTTCTCGTCGAGGTGTTTGGGCAAGGTGTAGACCTTGCGCTCGTAGCTCTGGTGATTGTTCCAGAGCTCGATCTGGGCCAGCACCTGGTTGGTGAAGGATGCGCTCATCACGAAACTCGGGTGGCCCGTGGCGCAGCCGAGATTGACCAGACGGCCCTTGGCGAGAACGATGATGCGCTTGCCGTCGGGGAACTCGACCTGATCGACCTGGGGCTTGATCTCGTCCCAGGCCATGTTGGACAGGGCCTCGATCTGAATCTCGGAATCGAAGTGGCCGATATTGCAGACGATGGCGCGGTCCTTCATGGCGCGCATGTGATCAACGGTGATGACATCCACATTGCCCGTGGCGGTGACGAAGATGTCGCCGACGGGCGCCGCGTCGTCCATGGTCACCACCTCGTAGCCCTCCATCGCCGCCTGCAGGGCGCAGATGGGATCGACCTCGGTGACCAGCACGCGGGCGCCGGCATTGCGCAGCGAGGCGGCCGAGCCCTTGCCGACATCGCCATAGCCCGCAACCACGGCGACCTTGCCCGACATCATGACGTCGGTGGCGCGGCGGATGCCGTCGACCAGGCTCTCGCGGCAGCCATAGAGATTGTCGAACTTCGACTTGGTGACAGAGTCGTTCACGTTGATGGCGGGAACGGCGAGGCTGCCGTCCTTCTCCATCTCATAGAGGCGGTGCACGCCCGTGGTGGTCTCTTCCGAGAGGCCGCGGATATCGGCGAGCATGTCGCGGTGACTGTCGTGCATGACCTTGGTCAGGTCGCCGCCGTCATCGAGGATCATGTTGGGTTTCCAGCCATCCGGGCCCTGGATGGTCTGGTCGATGCACCACCAGAACTCTTCGTCCGTCTCGCCTTTCCAGGCGAAGGTAGGCATGCCGGCGGCGGCCACTGCCGCGGCGGCGTGGTCTTGCGTGGAAAAGATGTTGCAGCTCGACCAGCGCAGGCTCGCGCCCAGATCGACCAGCGTCTCCATCAAGACGGCGGTCTGAATGGTCATGTGCAGGCAGCCGACGATGCGCGCGCCGTCGAGGGGCTTCTTGCCGGCATATTCCTCGCGGAGCGCCATCAGGCCGGGCATCTCGGTCTCGGCGATGGCGATCTCCTTGCGGCCCCAGTCCGCAAGCTTGATGTCGGCAACTTTATAGTCGGTGCTCATACCCAATCTTCTCCTGAGACGCTTGGTGAATTCGGCGCGTCGTGCGATCTCGCCGCGAAGCGCCCTAGGTAGCAGCGTTGGTCCGGCGCGGCAAGCTCACAGACGGTCGTTGAAACGATCGATATGGTCGGCGATGCGCCGGGGATCCGTCTCGCGCATGACGCGGCCGGCGAGGTCCCGCGCGCCGGCGGCGTCGATGGCGCGGATGCGCCGTTTCACGGCCGGCACGCTGCCCGGCACCATGGACAGGTCGGTGAGGCCGAGCCCCACCAGCAGAGGTGTGAGACGCGGCTCGCCGGCAATCTCGCCGCACACCGTCAGCGGCCGTGCGGCGCGGCTCGCGGCCTCGGCGCTGAACTGGATGAGCCTGAGCACCGCCGGGTGCAAGGGGTCGTACAGGCGCGCCACGTGCTCGTCGCCGCGATCGACGGCAAGGGTGTACATGGTGAGGTCGTTGGTGCCGAGGGAGAGGAAGTCGCATTCGCTGCACAGCCGGTCCGCAGACAGCGCTGCCGCCGGGGTCTCGATCATGGCGCCGAGGGCCGGCAGGGGATCGGCGATGGCAACGCCCGCCCGCTGCAAACGCCGCGCCACGCGACGCATGGCGGCGCGGGTCTGGCGCACCTCCTGGGGCGCAGTGATCATGGGCAGGAGAATTCTCAGATCGCCATGGCGGCCGGCGCGCAACATCGCCTCGAGCTGCGTTTCCAGGAGCTGGCGGTCGCTGAGCGACAGGCGTATCGCGCGCAGGCCGAGCGCCGGGTTGGCGCCCACTTGCGCGGCGACATTCTCTTCAAGGGCGTAGGCCAGCTTGTCAGTACCGATATCGAGGGTGCGGGCGACCACGGAACCGCCGGCCATGCCCTCGACCATGTCGCGCAGCACGGCGAATTGCACCTCGGCATCGGGCGGGTCGCTGCGGTTCATGTAAAGGAATTCCGTGCGCAACAGACCGATGCCCTCGGCACCGCTTTCCAGAGCCGCCCCAAGCTCGCCGGGCAATTCCAGATTGGCCCGCAGGGTCACACCAACCCCGTCGCGGGTCACGGCCGGCAGGTCGCGCAGTTTCGCTAGGGCACGGCGCTCGCGCCGCAGGGTGGTCCGCCGGCGCTTGGCCGCGGCCACGGTCTCCGCATCCGGCGTTACGGTGAGGGTGCCGCTGCCGCCGTCGACGATCACGGTATCGCCTTCCCTGACCCGCCGGCTCAGTCCGGCCACGCCGATCACGGCAGGCAGGCCGAGGGAGCGCGCCATGATCGCGGTATGGCCTTGCGGTCCGCCGAGCTCTGTCGCGAAGCCGCCGATGCGCTTCGGATCGAGCAATGCGATGTCGGCGGGAGAGAGTTCCTCGGCGATCAGAATGGTGCCCGCGGCGAGCCCGGAAAAGGCATCCGCCGGCGCTTCGGTGAGATGGCGGATGAGGCGCCCGGCCACGTCGCGCACGTCCTGTGCGCGTTGTGCCAGATAGGCGTCCTCCATGGCCGCGAAGGCATCGGCGATGGCGCTCAGCTCCGCCTTCACTGCCGCTTCCGCGTTCACCCGCTTGTCGCCGATGCGGCGGTAGACGCCGCGCACCAGGCGCGAGCCGGTCAGCATTTGCAGATGGGCATCAAGCAGGAATGTCATCTCGCCGCGGGCTGCCCCCGGCAGCTTTTCGGCGCGCGCAACCAGTGCTGCAAGCTCTTCGCGCGCGGCCTCCACCGCATCGCCGAAGCGGGTCTGCTCTGCGGCCACGGCGCGCGCCGCCAGGCGGCGCTCCGGGACATCCATGCCGCCGCCCGCCACCACATGCGCAGGCCCGACC
This sequence comes from uncultured Rhodospirillaceae bacterium, assembly GCA_964555535.1. Lineage (GTDB taxonomy): Bacteria > Pseudomonadota > Alphaproteobacteria > UBA7887 > UBA7887 > UBA7887. The sequence continues at coordinate 6,755 of CAZKTK010000087.1, read as the reverse complement.
GCAATACCGCCGGACGCCCCGATGCCGCTCAGGCGGCGGTTGGGACGGCGCTTGCGCTCAATCCTCATCGAAGCGGGCCTCGACGAGGTGGGTCAGGGCCGCGACCGCCGCCTGCGCCTGGGCACCGTCGGCGAGCAGCTCGATCTCGGAACCGGGCCCTGCTGCGAGCATCATCAGGCCCATGATCGAGCAGCCCGATACGGTCTGGCCGTCGCGGCTCACGCTGACCTCGGCATCGTATTCCTTGGCCAGCTTGACGAAGCGCACGGCCGCACGGGCATGCAGGCCCTTCTTGTTCGTGATCGTGACGCGGTTGCTGTGCATATCGCCTTCGCCGTCTCTCATGTCTTAGCGTCTTTCCGCTTCGCTGCGGAACGGGCGCGAGAGAACCGCGCCGATGGTGCTTTCCAGATCCGCACCTTCGTGTAACAGGGCATAGGTCGCCCTGGCTATCGGCATGTCCACGCCCGCGCGTGCCGCAAGCTGCGTCACCGCACGCGACGTGGCGACGCCCTCGGCGACCGTGATACGGCCGTGCATCAGGGATTCGATGGTCTCGCCGCTGCCGAGCGCCAGGCCGAGGGCATAGTTGCGCGATTGGGTGCTGGTGCAGGTCAGGGTGACGTCGCCAACGCCGGACAGCCCCATGATGGTCTCGGCATGGCCGCCGAGGGCGACCGTCAGGCGCGATATCTCGGCCAGGCCGCGGGTGATGAGGGCGGCGCGGGCATTGTCGCCAAAGCCCCGCCCGGCGGCGATGCCGCAGGCGATGGCGAGCACGTTCTTCAGCGCGCCGCCGATCTGCGCGCCGATCACGTCATCGCTGACATAGGGACGGAAGGTGGGCCCGCCGAGCGCCGTTGCCACGGCCTCTCCGAGCGCCGGCTCGCTCACGGCAACGGTGGCCGCGGCGGGCAGGTCGCGCGCCACCTCGGCGGCGAAATTGGGACCGCTGAGCACGGCGAGCGGGCGTACGGGCAGGGCATCGCCGACGACCTCGCTCATCAGGGCGCCGCTCTCGACCTCGATGCCCTTGGAACAGATGACCGGGGCGCCGGGCACGTCGCGCAGGCGCATGCAGAGGGACCGCAAATGCTGGGCCGGGACGACCAGCAGGAGCAGATCACCGGCCGTGTCCAGCAGGCTGGCAGTGGGGGTGATGGCGGGGCCAAGCGTGACACCCGGCAAATAATCGGTGTTCTCGCGGCTTGCCGCCAAGCCTTCGGCAAGCGCCGTGCGCCGTGTCCACAAAGCCACCTCATGGCCGCGGCGGGCTGCCAGCACGGCCAAGGCCGTGCCCCAGGCACCGGCGCCGAGAACGCTGATCTTCATGCTTTCACTCCTGCGCCAATGGCGGCCGGCGCCGCCTCGTCGAGGGGCCAGCGCGCCCGTGCGGGTACTGCCAGGTCATCGGTCAGGCCGGCCTGCATCCTTTCGATCCCCGCCCAGGCCACCATGGCGCCGTTGTCCGTGCAGAGCGCCGGCGGCGGTGCCGCCAGTCGCAATCCGAACGCCTGTGCCACCTCGGTCAGGCGTTGGCGCAGGAAACGGTTCGCCGCGACACCGCCGGCGACGACCAGGGTGTCGCCGGCGCCGTGGAAACGGGCGGCGGCGTTGCGCAGGCGGTCTTCCAGCACGGCGCCGACGGTTTCCTGGAAGGCGGCGGCGAGATCCGCGGTCTCCTTGGCCCCGAGCGGGCTTGCCATGCCCGCGACCTGCCGCGCCAGTGCCGTCTTCAGTCCGGAGAAGGAAAAATCGCAGCCGGGCCGCCCGACCATGGGCCGCGGCAGGGTGTAGCGGCCTGGATCGCCGTCGCGCGCCGCCTTCTCCAAGGCCGGGCCGCCGGGATAGCCGAGCTCGAGGCAGCGCGCCGCCTTGTCGAAGGCCTCGCCCAGCGCGTCATCCAGGGTGGTGCCGAGGCGGCGGTAGTCGCCGATGCCGTCGACGACGAGAAACTGGCAATGCCCGCCGGAGATCAGCAGCAGCAGATAGGGAAAGGCCACCGGCTCCACGAGTCGCGCGGACAGCGCATGGGCTTCGAGATGGTTGACGGCGACAAAAGGCAGGGCGTGGACGGCGGCGATGGCCTTGGCGGTCATCAGGCCGACCATGACGCCGCCGATCAGGCCGGGGCCGGCAGTGGCGGCGATGCCGTCGAGATCGGCGAAATCCAGCCCGGCCTCGTCCAGCGCCCGGCGGATCAGGCCGTCGAGGTGGTCGATATGGCTGCGGGCGGCGATTTCCGGCACCACACCGCCATAGGGCGCATGCTCGTCGAGCTGTGACAGCACCAGGTTGGCACGAATCCGCCCATCGCCGTCCACCACGGCGGCGGCGGTCTCATCGCAGCTTGTCTCGATTCCCAGTACCAGCATCGGCTCTCGGGCTAGTATATGGTAGCCAATAACGTTCTGTGGAACCCAATAGACCGGCACGCTCCAATGACCAAGCCTTCCTTGCGCATCGGCACCCGCGGCAGCCCCCTGGCGCTGGCACAAAGCGAGCAGGTGCGCGACCGCCTCGGTGCCGTCGATCCGACGCCGGCATTGGAGATCGAGGTCATTCGCACCACCGGCGATGCCATCCTCGACAAGCCTTTGGCGGAGATCGGCGGCAAGGGCCTGTTCACCAAGGAGATCGACACCGCCCTACTCGACGGCCGTATCGATCTGGCGGTGCATTCCATGAAGGACGTGCCGACGGAGGTCGCGCCGGGTACGGTCATCGCCTGCGTGCTGGCGCGCGAGGACCCCCGCGATGCCTGGATATCGCGCCACGACGGCGGTCTCGAGGGCTTGCCCGCCGGTGCGGTGGTCGGCACCGCCTCGCTGCGGCGCGGCGCCCAGGTGCTGCACCGTCGGCCCGACGTGACCGTGGTGCCCCTGCGCGGCAATGTGGGCACGCGGCTCGACAAGGTCGGGCGCGGCGAGGTCGATGCGACCCTGCTGGCCCTGGCCGGGCTCAGGCGCCTGGGGTGCGCCGAGGCGGCGAGTGCGGTGCTCGCCACCGAGGACATGCTGCCGGCGGTGGCCCAGGGCGCCATCGGTATCGCCTGCCGCGCCGACGACGAGGCCATGCTGGCGCGCCTGGCTGCGCTCGATCACGCGCCGACCCATGTCGCCGTTCGTGCCGAGCGTGCCATGCTGGCGCGTCTCGAAGGCTCCTGCCGCACCCCCATCGCGGCCTTGGCCGAGGTCGATGGCGAGGCGTTGACCCTGCGCGGCCTTGTCGCCACGCCCGACGGCACCGCGCTGCACGAGACTGCGGACACAGCGCCCCTTGCCGATGCCGCCACGTTGGGGGTGCGCGTGGCCGAGGCGCTGCTCGATCTTGCCGGCCCCGGCTTTGTTATCGGAGCTGGCTGATGCGCCTGCTGCTCACCCGGCCGCGACCCGATTCGGAAGCCCTTGCGGCGCGCCTTGCCGACAAGGGCATCGAGACCCTGATCGCGCCGGTGCTGCAGATCGAACCCCTGTCGGCCGAGCCGCCCGAGATCGCCGACGGCGAGACCGTCCTGCTGACCAGCGCCAACGGCGCCCGCGCCTTGGCCAGGGCCAGCGAGCGCCGCGACTGCCGCGTGCTTGCCGTCGGCGATGCCACGGCCGCGGCGGCGCGCGAGGCGGGTTTCAGCGACGTGACTTCGGCGGCGCGGGATTCGGACGCGCTGACGCGCCTTGCCATCGACAGCGCCGGGGCCGAGAAGGGCAGCGTGCTGCATATCACCGGCAGCCATGTGGCGGGCGACATGGAGGGCTCGCTGACCGCCGCCGGGCTCTCCTATCGGCGCCTGGCGCTGTATGAGGCGCGTGCGGCCGAGCGCCTTCCCGCCGCCGTCGAGGAAGCGCTGTCGGCGCGCGGGCTCGATGGCGCGATCCTCTATTCGCCACGCAGCGCGGCGGTGCTGGGCGAGCTTCTGGCCAAGACCGGTCTTGGCGATGCCAGGCAGGACATGGTGGCCTATTGCCTGAGCGCCGCCGTCGCCAAGGCGGCGGGAGACGGCTGGCGACGTGTGGCGGTGGCCGACTCCCCCGATACGGATGCGCTGCTGGCAATGCTCGAAACGCCAAAGGCCGACAAGACGGCGCCCGCGGCGCCCGTGAAGCGCTATGGCGGCTGGGCGCTGGCGGGGGTTCTGGTCCTCGCGGTGGCCTATGCCGGTGCGCGGTTCTCTGAGACGCCGCTTCCCGTTGAACCCCCGCCGCCGGTGGCGGCGCCAGCGCCTGCGCCGGCGCTGCCGCCAGTGGTGGCGGATACCAACGGCCCGCGCCTCGACGCCATGGAATCGCGCATCGCCATGCTCGAGACCTTGCTCGCGCGGCGTCCCGAGGCGGCCACCCCCGATGCCCTGGAAGCCCTGGCGACGCGCTTTGCCATGGAAAACGATGCGTTGCGCGACGAGAGCGGTGCCCTTGCCGCAGAGCTCGGCGCCTTGAGCGAGCGCCTGGCCAAGCTCGAGGCCCGGCTCGCGCAGACCGACCAGGGCGCCTATCGCAACGGCGCCCTGCTGCTTGCCGTGGGCCTGGTGCGCGCTGCCATGTCCACGGGCGCGTCCTATCGCGGCGCCTTCGATGCGCTGGCGGCGCTGGCGGAAGACGATGACGACATTGCCGAGATGCTGCCGCCGCTGGAAGCCGGGGCCGACGATGGCCTGGTGGGCGAGGCCGACTTGCGGGCGCGCTTTCCCGCCCTGGCGCAAGGCGTGTTGCTGGGCTTGGAAGCGCCCGAAGATCCTGACTGGATCGACGAGACCCTGGCGGAGGTCGAGAGCCTTGTCTCGGTGCGCCGTGTCGGCGAGGTTGCGGGCGACGAGGCGGAAGCGGTGCTCGCGCGCGCGGAAATGCGTCTTGCCGCCGGCAAGCTGGGCGAGACGGCGGCCCTGGTCGAGAGTCTTGGCGAAAGCGAAGCGAGCGACCGCTGGCTTGAGGACGCACGAGTGACCCTGGCCGCACGCGCGGCGCTCGATGCGGTCAACGCCGCCATCCTGGCGCGGGCCGGCGGGGCCGGTTGAGGCGGCGATGGTCCGCGTCCTCGCCTATCTCGCGCTTGTCGCCGCCCTCAGTGCCGCGGGCGCCTGGATCGCCGACCGGCCGGGCAGCGTCACGCTGGTCTGGCAGGGCTGGCGCCTCGACAGCTCGGTCGCCGTGTTCGCGGCCATGCTGGCGGTTGCGGCCTTGCTGCTCGCCAGCCTCATACTGCTCTATCGCTGGCTGATCGTAAGCCCACGACAGTTTCGCAAGTCCCGCGAGGAGCGCCGCCGCCGCCGTGGCTGGCGGGCCCTGACCCGCGGTCTGGTGGCTGCGGCGGGCGGCGATTCCCCCGGTGCCCGCCGGGCGGCGGAAGAAGCGGAGGCCCTGCTTGGCGAGCCGCCTGTCACGCTCCTGCTGACGGCCCAGGCGGCGCAGCTCGACGGCGACCAAAACGCGGCGGCCACCGCCTTCCGCCGCATGCTGGAACACGAGGAGACGGAATTCCTCGGCCTGCGCGGCCTGCTCGTCCAGGCGGTGCGCAAGGGCGACCGGGAGACCGCCCTGGCGCTGGCACGGCGCGCTTTCGAGATCAATCCGGCGGCCGCCTGGGTGCTCGACAATCTGGTCGAGCTCGAGGTGGCGGAGGGCAATTGGCACGGCGCCGAGCGGGCCTTGGACAAGGCGGTGCGCGCCCGCCGCCTGAGCCGCGCGGAGGGCAAGCGCAAGAAGGCGCTGTTCGCGCATCAGCGCGCCAGGATCGCGGCCGGCGAGGGCCGCCTCAAGGAAGCGCTCAGCGAGGCGGGGGCGGCGCTCGACAAGGCGCCCGATTTCGTGCCCGCGGCGGTGCTCGCGATCGGGTTGATGAAGGACAGCGGGCGGATGCGCGATGCCCGCCGTCTGGCGGAGAAGACCTGGGCGCTGTCGCCCCATCCGGACCTGGCCGAGGCCTATGCGAAGCTCGTCGACGACGAGCCGCTGGCCAAGGTCAAGGCATTGGAGACATTGGTGGCGGCGCGCGACGATTCGCCGGCCGGCCATCTGGCGCTCGCCGAGGCGGCGCTTGGCGCCGAGCTCTGGGGGCCGGCGCGGGCGCATCTCGGCCGTGTCATCGAATCCCTGCCGAGCGCCACGGCGCTGCGCCTGATGGCGCTGGTCGAGGAAGGCGAGAACGGCCCGGGCGATGCCTCGCGCGACTGGTGGCGGCGCGCCAGCGCGGCACCCGCGGATGCTACCTGGACCTGCAACCGTTGCCATGCACACCATGGCGAATGGTCCCTGCAATGCCCCGTTTGCGGCGCCGTCGACTCCTTAACCTGGGAGACGCCCGGCCAGGCCAGGCCCGCGCCCGCATCGGCGCCGCTGCTGCCGGGCGCCTGAAATGAGCGCCATCCGGGATTGGCTGGAGGCCCTCGGACTGGCGCGCTACGCCGAGACCTTCGAGCGCGAGGAGATCGAGCTCGAGGACGTCGCCGACCTCGATGATACGGAACTTGCCGGCCTCGGCCTGCCCCTCGGCCCCCGCAAACGAATCCTGAAAGCCGCCGGCGAGCCGGCACCGGCACCCGCGCAACCGCGTGAGGCCGAGCGTCGTCAGATCACGGTGATGTTCTGTGACCTGGTGAGCTCGACGGCGCTGTCGGAAAGGCTCGATCCGGAAGATTTGCGCTCGCTCATGCAGGACTACCAGAAGGCCGCCGGCGAGATCATGGAGCGATACGGCGGCCACGTGGCGCAGTATCTCGGCGATGGCTTGATGACCTATTTCGGCTGGCCCCAGGCACACGAGGA
>CAZKTK010000086.1:0-9764 GCA_964555535.1 uncultured Rhodospirillaceae bacterium | reverse complement strand
ATGTCGTTGGCCGACAGCGACATCTTGATGCCGCCGACATATTCCACCCAGCGGCCGAAGGCCGAGAACGAGCGGATCTTCTTACCCTTCAGCGAATCCACCGTGACCATCGGCTCGACGGTCAGCAGCATGTAGGGCGCGTTCGCCGTCATGGCGACAAAGACCGAGCCGTTGTTGGTGCTCTCTTCGAGGCATTCGGGGCAGGTGAAGATGTATTCCGAAACCGCGGCCGTGAGCACGGTCGCATTGTGGCCGAGCATGGCGAGATCGACGATGAGATTGGTCTGGGGCATTTCGGCCGGGTGATAGCCGGGCACCAGCATGGCGGCGTCGGCGATACCGTCGCGCAGGCCCATCAGGCTCTGCTTCAGGTTCAGAAGCGAGCCGTAATAGACCTCGGCGCCAAGGGCGTCGCCCGAGCGCGCCTCCAGGTTCTCGTCGACATAGGTATAGGTCTTCGACCAGGTGTGGATCGGCGGCAGGCCGATGGCGAAGGTCATGTCCCTGTCCGCAGCAGCGGCACTGCCGGCGGCCATGGCCGCTGCCATGGCAAGGAATTTCACTATCTTCACGGGCAGTCTCCCTCTACTAACGCCGAATCGGCGCTCAAACCGCTTGGGCGTGGCGGCCGGCGCCGCGTCCGAGATAAGAATCGAAGCAGGCGGCAACGGTGCGCACATAGGGCCGGCCGAGGTCGCTGATCTCGATCCTGCCATCCGCACAGCGCACCAAGCCGTCCCGTTCGAGCTCTGCCAGCCTCTCCGGGTCGGCCAGCGCGTTCGCCGGGTCGGTGTCGTGCTCCCGGCACAGGGCCGGCACGTCGGCGGCAAAATCGCACATCAGGCGCTCGATGATGGCGCGGCACGCGCGATCATGGTTATCCAGCGCGATACCGCGCACGGTGGCCAGGCCGCCTGCCATGACCGCCTCGCGATAGGCGCGCATGTCGCCCGCGTTCTGGCCATAGCCCTGGGGCAGGGCGCTGATGGCCGAGGCGCCGAGGCCGATCAGGGCCGTGGCCGCATCGTCCGTATAGCCTTGGAAATTGCGGTGCAAGGCGCCCTCGTCGAGCCGCTTCGCCATGGCATCGTCCGCGCGGGCGAAATGGTCCATGCCGATACGGCGATAACCGTGGGATTCGAGCTGCCGTGCCGCCGTATCGGCCTGGGCGGCGCGTCCCTCCGGGCCGGCCAGTGCCGCCTCGTCGATCATCTGCTGATGCTTGCGCATCCACGGCACATGCGCATAGCCGAACATGGCGACCCGGTCCGGCGCCAGCGCTACCGCCTGGTCCACTGTGCGCGCGATATCGGCCTCGGTCTGGTGGGGCAGGCCGTACATCAGATCGAAATTGAGGGCTGCGATGCCCGCCTGGCGCAACATGGCCGTGGCATCGGCGACCATCGCCACGGGTTGCACGCGATTGATCGCCTGCTGCACCTCGTCGGTAAAGTCCTGCACGCCGAGGCTGGCCCGGGTGACGCCCTCGCGCCCCAGCGTTTCCGCCATGGCCGGGGTCAAGGTGGTGGGATCGATCTCGATCGCGATCTCGGCGCCCGCCGCCAGCGTGAAGTGCCGGCGCAGCGCCGCCATGAGGGCTGCGAAACTGTCCTCGCCGAGCTGGGTCGGCGTACCGCCGCCGAAGTGGACATGGGAGAGCGACATGGTGGCGGGCAAAGCCGCCGCGACGGTCTCGATCTCGCGCGTCAACACATCGGCATAGGCGCCGATGCGCACCGGATCGCTGGAGATGGTGGTGTGACAGCCGCAATACCAGCAGAGGCGGTCGCAAAACGGCACGTGGACATAGACCGACAAAGGCACGGCGGGATCCAGCGCCCCCAGCCAGCCGCCCAGCATCGACCCGTCCACACCGTCGTGGAAATGCGGCGCGGTCGGATAGCTGGTGTAGCGCGGCACGCGCGCGCTGCCGTATTTCTCGACCGGGTCCACCATGCTCGGCTTATCCATTTTCCCTGACATCGCCGCCTTGATTGAGATCAACCGCGACCTCGGCGATGGGCGTATCCCAATCGCCGCGGCGGCTTTGCCGATAGATTTGCATGTTGGGATACCACAAGGCGCGCGCGCCCGCGAGCTGCCAACGCCAGTCAGGCACGTGCGGCAGCAGCAGGCGGCACGGCACGCCCCAGGCGCCGGCCATATGCGCGGTGGTGTTCGAGGTGGTTATCACCTGATCCATGGCCGCAACCTGGGCGGCAAAGGCGTCGAGATCGACCATCTGATCGATTTCCGCATCCTGATGGACCTCGACCGGAAGCGCGGCCAGCTCGGCCGCGCAATCGCCATATTGCAGGTTGACCCAGGTCACGTCCGGGGTGGCGAGGATCGGCTGCCAGCGGGCCAGGGGCGCGGTCTTTATGTCGCCCCAGAACGGCGTCTTGCTGTGCCAGGCGATTCCTGTGGGCGAGGTGCCATAGCGTTGCCGCGCTGCCTTGGTCGCGTCGCTATCGGCGCGCAAGAAGGCGCGCGGTTCGGCGAAATCCGCGGCGTCCCGGCGCAGCCAGCGACAAAGGTCGCCGGCGGAGCTTTGCACGTCGATGTCTTCGGCGAGCAGGCGATCGTCCGGCGGGTCCCGCCTGGCTATCACCTGCGCCTGGGGGAACGAGCGCGCGAACAAGGGCTGAAGGCGCGCCTCGCACTCGATGATGACGCGCTTGGCCGCGGCGATGACCTCGTTGAACAGGCTGGCGAACATGATCTCGTCGCCTACCCCTTGCTCGCACCAGACAAGGATGGTCTTGTCGCCGAGCGGCGTGCCGTCCCACTGGCATTGCGGAAAGGGGCGGGCGCGGTTGACGTCGCCGTCCTTGCGCCAGCGCCAGGCATAGCACTCGAAGCCGGCGGCGAAGTTTCCGCACAAGAGGTCCAGCACGGCGAGATTGTGCTGGATGCCCGCCTGTTCCGGTGCCAGCGCCAGCGCCGCCTCGAAGTGCCCGCGGGCATCGTCGAACTCGCTCAGCTGCTGCAAGGTTACGGCAAGGTTGCTGTGCAGGGGGACGGACCGGGAATCGCAAGCGAGCCCGGCGCGATAGGCGGCGACGGCGTCTTCCGTGCGTCCGCCGTTGCGCAAGGCATTGGCGAGGGCAAGTTGGGCATCGGCGGAGCCGGGAAGCTGCGCCGCCGCGGCCTCGAAAGCGGCAATGGCTTCGTCGAGCGCCCCGATATCGCGCTGGCAGAGGCCCAGCAAGGTCAGTGCCGCGGCATTGGCCGGCTCGAGCCGCAAGGCCGAGTGCACATGGGCGATGGCGCGCCGCGGCCGTCCCGCCCGGTGCTCCGCCGTCGCCATCAGGATATGCGCCATGGGGTTCTCGGGCGTCAGTGCCATGCGCGCCTCGGCGAGCAGGCCCATGGCCTCGGCATCGCCGGGGTCCGCTTGCAGCAGCGGCACCAGCAGGCCGTCGGCCGCGGCCTCCTGGCCACTGGCAAGCAAGGCCCGCGCCTCGGCCAATATGCTGTTCCGGTCCGCCATGGCGGCAGTGGTAGCGGCAGAGGCGGGAGTGGCGCAAGCCCGTCGTTTGCCTGATCCCCCGCCATGTGATCATATCCGCGCCTGATACCAGGGAGGACACGGCGTGAGCGATCCGGACGTGATAGTGGTGGGCGGCGGCAACGCCGCCATGTGCGCGGCCTTGGCGGCGCGGGAGAAGGGCGCCTCGGTGCTGGTGCTCGAACGGGCCAACGAGGACGAGCGCGGCGGCAATACGCGCTTTACGGCGGGCGCCATGCGCGTGGTCTATGACGGCCTCGACGATCTCTTGCAGATCATGCCCGACCTCGGCGAGGAAGAGCGCGCCAACACCGATTTCGGCAGCTATCCGGCGGATCAGTTCTTCGACGACATGGCGAGGGTCACCGAATACCGCGCCAATCCGGATCTGGTCGAGGTGCTGGTGCGGCAAAGCCACCCGACGCTTGTCTGGATGCGTGAGCAGGGCATCCGCTTCATGCCCATGTATGCCCGCCAGGCCTTCAAGATCGACGGCCGCTTCCGTTTCTGGGGCGGGCTGACGGTCGAAGCCTGGGGCGGCGGCCCGGGCTTGTGCGAGTCCGAATATGGCGTGGTCGAGAAGGCCGGTGCGGAGATTCGCTACAACGCCCGCGTGGTCTCCCTGGTGCAGGACGGGCCACGGGTCTGCGGCGTGGTCGTGCGTTCAGGCGGGCAGGAGGAAACGCTTGCCGCCAAGGCCGTGGTGCTGGCCTGCGGCGGCTTCGAGGCCAATGCTGAATGGCGCGCGCGCTATCTCGGCCCGGGCTGGGATCTCGCCAAGGTGCGCGGCACGCGGTTCAACACCGGCGACGGCATTCGCATGGCGCTGGATGTCGGTGCCGTCGCGGCGGGCAACTGGTCGGGCTGCCACGCGGTCGGCTGGGACCGCAACGCGCCCCCCTTCGGCGATCTGGCGGTCGGCGACGGCTTCCAGAAGCACAGCTATCCCTTCGGCATCATGGTCAATGGCGAGGGCAAGCGTTTCGTCGACGAGGGTGCGGATTTCCGCAACTACACCTATGCCAAATACGGCCGCCGCGTGCTGGAACAGCCGGGACAATTCGCCTGGCAGGTGTTCGATTGCAAGGTCGACCACCTGCTGCGCGACGAGTACCGCATTCGCGAGGTCACCAAGGTCACGGCAGATACGCTGGAGGCCCTTGCAGAGCGCCTGGAGGGCGTCGATGCCGGGGCCTTCCTGGCAACCGTCGCCGAGTTCAACGGCGCCGTGCGCGACGACATCGCCTTCGACCCCACGGTCAAGGACGGCCGCCACACCGAAGGCCTGGGGGTACCCAAGAGCAACTGGGCCAATGCCCTCGACACCCCGCCCTACAGCGCCTACGCGATAACCTGCGGCGTGACGTTTACTTTCGGCGGCATCGCCATCACGCCGGACTGTGCCGTGGTCCATACCGACGACGGCACCATCCCGGGCCTTTTTGCGGCGGGCGAGCTTGTGGGCGATCTGTTCTATTTCAACTATCCGGGCGGCACGGGGCTCACCTCGGGCTCGGTGTTCGGGCGCATCGCCGGCGGCGAGGCGGCGGCTTTCGCACGGGGGAACGGCTGATGACGGGTTCACTCGGGTTCATCGGGCTCGGCGTCATGGGCGAGCCCATGTGCCGCAATCTGGCAACCAAGTCGGAGCTGCCGGTCATCGTCTTCGACATTCGCGCGGAACCGCTGGCCCGGCTTGCCGAGGCAGGCGCGCATATTGCCGCAGGCATCGCCGAGGTGGCTGCGGAAGCGGACGTGATCTTCCTGTCGCTGCCGGGACATACCGAGCTTGAAGCTGTCGGTTCCGAGCTGCTGTCAGCCGTACGCGAGGGCAGTGTGGTCGTCGATACGAGCACCGTGCCCGTAGCGCTCACGCGCGATCTGGCGGCACGCTTCGCGGCCAAGGGCGTGGACTACGCCGATGCGCCCGTGGCACGCACCCGCGCGGCGGCGGAAGCCGGCACGCTCGCCGTCATGGTCGGCGCCGAGGATGCGGTGCTAGAGCGCATTCGTCCCCATCTCGCCTGTTTCGCCAGCGACATCACCCATTGCGGCGGCATCGGCGCCGGCCAGGTGGGCAAGCTGATGAACAACATGGTGCTGTTCCAGTCCATGGTGGCGCTGTCCGAAGCCTTGACCATCGCGCGCCGCGCGGGCGTTGATGGCGAACGTCTGTTCGAGACCTTGTCGACCGGCTCCGCCGACAGCTTCGCCCTGCGCAATCACGGCATGAAGGCGCTGCTGCCGGGCAACTTCCCCGAACGCGCCTTCTCCGCCAGCTACGCCCTCGAAGACCTGCGCTACGCGATGCAGCTCGCGGAGGACGGCGGCGTCGCCGTGCCCGGCGCCGAGACCGCCGCGGCCATGCTCGAAGCGGCCATAGCCAGCGGCCATGGCGACGAATATCACCCGACGATCTTGAACGTGGTGGAAAAAAGCTAGGCTGTTGCGGCGGCCGGTCGGAAGTCGCCCGCCTCTGCGTCGAAACGCTCCAGCTCGGCATGTTCCAGGCCGAGGAACACCGCGTCGGCGTCGCCGCGATAGATGTTGACCTTGGCGTTGAAGACGTCGCGCCTGAGGCCGTGCTTGTCGTTGACCGAGAACTTCTTCACCGAAAAGACGCCGGGGCTGACCGCTTCGCCCGTCAGATAGCACTTGATGGCGCTGATGCTCTCGCCGGACAGGCGCACTTCCTTGAGATCGTCGAGCCGGGTCTGAGCGCGGTCGACGAATGAGGGCGTGAGCACCCGGCCCATGGGGCTGCCGAAATTGCGCTCGTCCTTCGGTCGATTGAAGCTGCCGATCAGCACCTGGCCGGGCAGCGCCTTGTCGAGCATGCGCGCAAGCTCGATGGTCAGGTTGCCAACGATATAGCCGCTGATGGCAGGGCTCAGACCCTCCGCCTGGTAGTATTCGTAGTGGCTGCCGATGTGGAAGCAGGTGCGCAGGGTGGGTGCCGTCGCCGCCGTGCCACGGCGCCTGGCAAGCGCATTGTCGGCCAGCACCAGCATCATCATGTAGAACAGGTTGATGTCGGCATCGACGCCGTCCTCCCAGTTCCAGGCATAAAAGCCGTCGCCGGTGGTCGAGCGCCCGAGCTCGAGGGTGAGGCCATTGGCCAGGGCCCGGCTGTGCGCGACGTTGATGGAATAGGACAGGCTGTTGAGCAGGGTCACCTGCTCCATGGGCGTGTGCAGCGAAAAGCCGACGATGTCGAACATGATCGCGGCGCGATGCTCCGACTTGGTGATGCAATAGCGCCGCATCACCGATTCTATCGCCCTTGTGGGAACGCCGTTGCGGCCGGTCTTGATCGACAGTTTCAACGGCAGCGGCTTCACGCCGAGCATGACCGATGCCTTGGCCAGATTCTCCGGGGTCATCATGCGGCGGCCGCCGAGGATGGCCGATTGCTCGTCACTCAGTTCGGGCAGCACATATTGCGGGATCGCCAGCACCGCCATGCCTTCCTCGGCGGCGCACCAGCCGACGACGATATTGCGGCCGAGGTTCCACAGCCCGTTCAGCGCCTTGTCGACCTCGCGAATGGACTGCCGCGCCTTCTCCCGTGCTTCCTGACTTGTGTTGCCGGCAGGCGTGGCGCGCTTCTGTTTCCTCGCTTCGGCCATGCCTGCGCTCTAGTAGTCGCTGGCCTTGAGGTATTTCCTGACAGCCTCATCGAGGGCGGCAAAGAGCTCCTCTCCCGTCTCCCCGCCATCGCCGGTAATCTCTTCGTTCAGCACCAGGCGCATGGCATCGACATGCACCCGTGTCACTTCAAGCCGAATGTCATCGGGCGCCTCGGCCTTGCGCAGGAACAGAGACAGCGAATTGCCGAAGCGCGTGAGCAGGGGATAGTTGATGTTGTCGCCATACCCCTTGATGTCATGTGCCACGCCTTGCACCGTAGAGAGGTGGGTGTCGCGCTGCTCGGGCTCGCTTTCCGCCAAGCGGAAGGCGGTCATCAGCCTTTCCATGTCTTCGTCCGCGGCTTCGAGAAAGACGTTCTGCAGGCCTTCGACGCGTTGCTCCGCCTCGCGCAGCAATTGGTCGTCGAAACCGCTGCCCGTGATCTTTCCGCCAAGGGTGACCTTATGCTTGATCTTGTTCTCGACGCGGATGACCTTGCCCTCTTCTTCGTCGCGGTCGGTGTCGCCGTTGCTCATGTTCTTCTCCACCCTGCCTGCGTCACACGGAATCGATGGGATAGAGGCGGGGATCGTCAGAGGATTCCGGAATCTCCATAGCCTCTTTCACGCGTTTCTCCTCACCTTCGAAAGGCTGGTCGCGGCGTCTGCGGTTCGGCCCGAAATACGTCTTGGAGCGGATGAATGCGCGCGGATTGTTGATCACCTCGAGCACCCGCATATAGAGCGACTTGGCCGATATCGGCTTGATGAGGAACTCGCTGACGCCGGCATCGCGCGCCGCGGTCACCGTTGCCATATCGCCGTAGCCGCTGACCATGATGACGGGTACGAAAGGGTTGGGACTGTCCTTGCTCGTTCGCAGCATCTGCACGAACTCGATGCCACTCAGCAGGTTCATGGCGTGATCGCAGACGACAAGGTCGACCGGCAGTATCGCCAGCTCCTTGAACGCGTCCGCCGGGTCCGTGAATTTCGCGACATTGCGAATACCGAGGCCAAGCAGGATCTCGGCGATCAGCATGATCATGTAGCGGTTGTCGTCCACAATGAGGACCGACAGCCTTTCCAGAGCGAAGCCGCGCCGCAATCTCCCGCTCATGGCAGCACCATGGGGCAGATCCGCTGCCGCAGCCCCGCTGACGGCGGCGGCGGCGCTGTTCAGAAGCCGGCACGGCGCGTATCCGTGTGGCAAGGGTTGTCATGGCATTCGGCATTACTCTGGCTCAAACGTCCATAAATTGAGTCGGATAGAGGCGCGCTTTCCCACCGCCTTCCTCGGATGGTGGCTCTACGCGGCGGTCGGGGCCTTCGAACGGCACGTCGTGTCGTCTCCTGTCAGGACCGAAGAAGCCTGTGCAGCGAACGAATGGCCTTGGATTGTTGATCACCTCCAATATTCGCCGGTACAACGCCCGCGCCGAGATCGGTTTCGCCAGGAACTCGGTCACCCCGGCATCGCGGGCATTTTGCACTGTCAACGCGTCACTATATCCGGTGACCATGATTATGGGCACGAAAACGTCGGGGCTGTCGCCGCCGGATCGAACGAGCTGTGCGAACTCGATCCCGTTCAGCATGGGCATGGCATAGTCGACGATCAGCAGGTCGACCGGAACCACCGACATCTCCTTGAAGGCATCTGCCGGGTCGGTCAGCTTGGTGATGGCCCGGATGGACAAGCCGCGCAGGATCTCCGATATCAGATTGAGCATATGCCTGTTGTCGTCGATCACCATCACCGATAGGCGATCGAAGCGATAGTGCGAAAAGCCCACACCCGAACCGGCATCCATTGACGACATCTCGCCGTCTCCGTTTTGCGTCACGATCCTTACCGGGCGTGTCCCTGCGGCCAAGCCCGGCGCACCCCCCGCAGGGCGTGCGTTCTATTGGTAGATACGTCGCACCTGCCTTTCGGCAACGAAATCGCACGTTCTGAGCGGTTTATTGATGCGCAAAAGCAACTATCCCGCTCAAGAGTAGCCGTAATCAGTCCCTGAATGAGGGATCGCGCTGATCCATCATGCGCAAGAGGGCTGCGAATGCGAGGCCATGACTGTCATTGTCTTCCAGAGCCTTGGCATGATTCGCCGCGGTCTCAAGGGACGGTTCGATAAGGGCTTCGCCGGTCCCGCGGGCCAGCATTTGCACCTCGCACGCCCTTTGCAGGGTGTAATGGCGGGTCATCGCCTGGGCCACCGAGCCGCCGCAAGTGAGCAGACCGTGATTGCGCAGCACCAAGTGGTTCCTGTCGCCAAGGCTCTGCACCAGGCGCTCGCGTTCGTCGATGCGCACGGTCAGGCCTTCGAAATCGTGATAGGCGACGCGGTCGACAAGCGCGATGCCGCCGAAATCGCTCCGGTTCAGCCCGCCCGCCAGTGCCGCGATGGCCATGCCGGCGCGGGTGTGGCTGTGCATGACGCAAAGCGCATCCTCACGCGCGGCGTGAATGGCGCTGTGTATGACAAAGCCGGCCGGATTGACCGGATGCTCGCTGTCGCCGACGATGTTGCCATCGATATCGATCTTGACCAGATTGGAAGCCGTGACCTCGTGAAACATCAATCCGAAGGGATTGATCAGGAAATGCCGCTCCGGACCCG
>CAZKTK010000085.1:7321-9828 GCA_964555535.1 uncultured Rhodospirillaceae bacterium | reverse complement strand
TGGCGATGCGCTGGCGCTGGCCGCCGGAGAACTCGTGCGGATAGCGGTCCATGGTGGCGGGGTCGATGCCGACCTCGTCGAGGGCCTGGGCGACGAGGCCGCGGCGCTCGTCACGATCCGAGCCGATGCCGTGCACCAGCATGCCCTCCTCGACGATCTGGAAGGCCGAGAGGCGCGGGCTCAAGGAGCTGAAGGGGTCCTGGAAAACCACCTGCATCTGGCGGCGCAGCGGGCGCAGCCCCTTGCCGCTGACTCCGTCTATGGTCTCGCCCTCGAAGCGGATGGCACCATCGCTGGAGATTAGGCGCAACAGGCCCAAACCGAGCGTGGTCTTGCCCGAGCCCGACTCTCCCACCACGCCGAGGGTCTGGCCCGCGCGCACCGTCACCGGCACGCCATCCACCGCCTTCACATGCGCGACCGTGCGCCTGAGGATGCCGCGGCGGATGGGGAACCAGACGCGCAAGCTATCGGCCGCCATCACTTCCGGCGCGCTGTCGTCCTCGGCCGGCGGCGTCGCGGTGGGCTCTGCCGCGAGCAGCTTTTGCGTATAGGGGTGCTTGGGCGCCGCGAACAGCTCGGGTGTCGGGCCGTGCTCGACGATCTCGCCGTCGGTCATGACATAGACCCGATCGGAAACGTGGCGGACGATGGTCAGGTCATGGGTGATGAGCAGGATGGCCATGCCGAGGTCCTGCTGCAATTGCCGCAGCAAGGAGAGGATCTGTGCCTGCACGGTGACATCGAGCGCGGTGGTCGGCTCGTCCGCGATCAGAAGGTCGGGCTCGTTCGCCAAAGCCATGGCGATCATCACGCGCTGGCGCTGACCGCCGGAAAGCTGATGCGGCCAGGCGGCGAGTTTCTGTTCCGGATCCTGGATGCGCACCATGCGCAACAGCTCAAGCGCCCGCTCCCGCGCCGCGGCAGGGCCCAGGCCCTTGTGCAAGGCGAGGGTCTCGGTGATCTGCTTCTCGACCCGATGCAGCGGGTTGAGGGACGTCATGGGCTCCTGGAAGATCATCGAGATGCGGGCACCCCGAATATCGCGCAGGTCCGCGCGCGGCGCGCCGACCATCTCCTCGCCATCGAACCGCACGCTGCCATGGGGATGGCTGGCGCGCGGATAGGGCAGCAATTGCAGCACGCTCAGCGCCGTCACCGACTTGCCTGAGCCGGATTCGCCGACCAGCGCCACGGTCTCGCCCTTGTCGATGGTGAGCGAGGCGCCGCGCACGGCCTCAATATCGCGCCCCTCGACGCGGAAGTTGACGGCCAGGTCCTCTATGCTGAGCAGGCTCATGTCACGGTCTTGCGCGGATCGAAGGCATCGCGCACCGCCTCGCCGATGAAGACCAGAAGCGACAGCATCACCGCGAGGGTGACAAAGCCGGTGAAGGCGAGCCAGGGCGCCTGCAGATTGTTCTTGCCCTGATTCATCAACTCGCCGAGCGACGGCGAGCCGGGCGGCAGGCCGAAGCCGAGGAAGTCGAGCGAGGTCAGCACGGTCACCGAGCCAGTGAGAATGAAGGGCAGGAAGGTGAGTGTGGCAACCATGGCGTTCGGCAGGATATGGCGGAACATGATCCCCACATTGCCGACGCCAAGGGCGCGGGCGGCGCGCACGAACTCGAAATTGCGGGCGCGCAGGAACTCCGCGCGCACCACGCCGACGAGCCCCATCCAGCTGAACAGCAGCATCAGGCCAAGCAACAGCCAGAAGGTCGGCGTGACGATACTGGCGAGGATGATGAGCAGATAAAGCGTCGGCAGGCCCGACCAGACCTCGATGAAGCGCTGGAAGATGAGATCGACCCAGCCGCCGAAATAACCCTGCACGGCACCGGCTGCGATACCGACGACGGAACTGATCAGGGTCAGCACCAGGCCGAACAGCACCGAGATGCGGAAGCCGTAGATCAGGCGCGCCGCCACGTCGCGGGCCTGGTCATCGGTGCCGAGCCAATTTTCGCCGCTCGGAGGCGACGGCGCCGGCACGTCGAGATCGTAATTTATGGTGTCATAGCGGAAGGCGATTAGCGGCCAGACCATCCAGCCTTCGGCCTCGATGAGTTCCTGCACATACGGATCGCGATAGTCCGCTTCGGTCTCGAACTCGCCGCCGAACTCGGTCTCGGCGTAGCTCTCGAAAACGGGGAAATACCAGCCGCCGTCGAAGCCGACGAGCAGCGGCTTGTCGTTGGCGATGATCTCCGCCGGCAGGGTCAGCGCGAAGACGGCGAGGAATACCCACAAGCTCCAATAGCCGCGCTTGTTGCGGCGGAAGTTCTGCAGTCGCCGCCGGTTAAGCCTGGAGATGCGCACACCGAGAAAGCGCGTGGCGCTTTCCGGCGGGGGCGCGGCTGCGACGGCTTCGCTCATACCTCGCGGCTCTCGAAATCGATGCGCGGGTCGATGATGGTGTAGGTGATGTCGCCGATCAGCTGCATCACCAGCCCGAGCAGGGTGAAGAAATAGAGCGAGGCGAACATCACCGGATAGTCGCGCCC
>CAZKTK010000085.1:761-7221 GCA_964555535.1 uncultured Rhodospirillaceae bacterium | reverse complement strand
TGGCCGTAGAGCACGCGGCGCTCTGTGAGGCCCTTGGCCCTCGCGGTGACCACGTACTGCTTGTTGATCTCCTCGAGGAAGGAGTTCTTGGTCAGCAGGGTGAGGCCGGCGAAACCGCCGATGACCATGGACAGGACCGGCAGCACCATATGCCAGAGATAGTCGGCTATCTGCGACGCGGTCGACATGTCGGCCCAGCCCGGCGATGTCAGCCCGCGTAAGGGGAACCAGTCGAGATAACGCCCGCCGGCGAAGACCACGATGAGCAGGATGGCGAAGAGGAAGCTCGGTATGGCATTGCCGACGATGACCACGCCCGAAGTCCAGACATCGAAGCGGGAGCCGTCGCGCACCGCCTTGGCAATGCCAAGAGGAATGGAGATGGTGTAGACCAGCAGCGTGGTCCAGAGCCCAAGCGATATCGAGACGGGCATCTTCTCCAGCACCAGATCGACCACAGTGCGGTCGCGGAAGAAGCTCTCGCCGAAATCGAAGCGGATGTAGTTCCACAGCATGTCGAAGAAGCGTACATGTGCGGGCTTGTCGAAGCCGAACTGGCGCTCGAGATCTGCGATCAGATCGGGGTCGAGGCCTTGGGCGCCGCGATACTTGCTGGTGACATCGCTGCCGCCGGCACCGCCGCCCGCATCCTCCAACGTCTCGCTGGGTCCGGCACCGCTGACCCGCGCCGTGACGTCGACCGCGCTCCCCTCCATGGTGGCGATGAGCTGTTCGATGGGCCCACCGGGTGCCGCCTGGATGACGACGAAGTTGATCACCATGATGCCGAACAATGTCGGGATGATCAGCAGCAGCCGCCGGATGATGTAGGCGAGCATCGTTCAGGCCGGCTTAAGGTGTCGTGACCCACCAGGTATCGGGAAAACCAAGACCGTATTTGGGCGGCGCCGGCGGGTGGCCGAACTTGTTCCAGTAGACCACGCGGTAGCTGCGGATGTGCCAGTTGGGAATGACGTAGTGACCGGCCAGCAGCACCCGGTCCAGCGCCCTGGTGGCGGCGATGAGCCCCTCGCGGTCCGGCGCCTGGATGACCAGGTCGACAAGCTCGTCCACCACCGCATCGCGCACGCCTGCAAGATTGCCGCTGCCGCGAATGTCGGCAGACGCCGTGGTCCAGTAATTGCGCTGCTCGTTGCCCGGGCTGAGAGACTGGCCGCGGCTGCCGACGACCACGTCGTAGTCGAAATCCTCGATACGGTTCTGGTACTGCGCCGGATCGACGATACGGATCGAGGCCTCGATGCCGAGCCGCTCCATGTTCTTCACCACCGGCCCGACGATGCGCTCGAAGGCGGGTGCGACGAGCAGGAACTCGATGACCATCGCCTCGCCCGTCGAGGCATTGGTGCGTTTGCCGTCCTGCACGGTCCAGCCCGCCGCCTCCAGCATCTTGCTGGCAGTGCGCAGATTGCGCCGCAGGGAACTGCCTTCGGTGGTGGGCGGCACATAGGCGGTCTCGAAGACACCTGCCGGCACGCGGTCGCGATAACAGTCGAGAAGCGCCGCCTCGCGGCCCTCGGGCTCGCCTGATGCGGCCAGCTCCGTGTTCGAAAAGTAGGACGCGGTGCGCGTGTACTGGCCGTAGAACAGGTTCTGGTTGGTCCATTCGAAGTCGAAGGTGTAGCCGAGCGCCTCGCGCACCGCCGGATCGGCGAACTTGGCGCGCCGCGTGTTGAGCCAGAAGCCCTGCATGCCCGTCGGCTGCTCGTGATCGATCAAGGTCTTGACGATAGTGCCGTCGCCGACCTCGGGGATGTCATAGGCGGTGGCCCATTCCTTCGAGTTGTTTTCCAGGCGGAAGTCGTATTCGCCCGCCTTGAACGCCTCGATCGCCACCTTGGCGTCTCGATAATAGTCGTAGCGGATCGTATCGATATTGTAACGACCCATGTTTACCGGCAGGTCGCGGCCCCAATAGTCCTCGACACGGCTAAGCGTGACCGAACGCCCCGGCTCCAACTCGGCGATGCGATAGGCGGCACTGCCGAGCGGCGGCTCCAGGGTCGTCGCCTCGAAATCCCGCGTCTCCCAGTAATGCTTGGGCAGGATGGGGAACTGGCCCACGATCAGCGGCAGCTCGCGGTTGGTGGTCTCGGGGTCGAAATTGAAGCGTACCGTGCGCGGCGCCACTTCCTCCACGCTCGCCACATCGGCGTAGTACTGGCGATAGAAGGGATTGCCCTTGGTCTTGAGGGTATCCAGGCTCCAGATCACGTCAGCGCCGGTGATCGGTTGGCCATCGTGCCAGCGCGCCCCGTCCCGCAGCGTGAAAGTCACCGAGGAGCGGTCCTCCGGCATGGTGATGGTTTCCGCCAGCAAGCCGTATTCGGTGAAGGCCTCGTCCGCCGAGCTGACCAGCAAGGTATCGTAGATCTGGAAGCTACCGGCGCCGGAGACGCCTTTGAGCGTGAAGGGGTTGAGGGTGTCGAAGGTGCCGATGGTGGCGAGCTTCACCGTGCCGCCCTTGGAGGCACTCGGATCGACATAGTCGAAATGGCTGAAGTCGGGGCCGTATTTGACGTCGCCGAACATCGACAAGGCGTGGGCATCGGTCAAACCGGCGCCGGCCGCGGCGCCTGAGGATATGGCGTCGAGCCCACAGGCGAAGCTTTTGCTCTCGGCCTGGGCAGGGGCGGAGACAACAGACAGAACGAGACCGGCCAAAGCCGGAATCGAGAAGCGATGGAACAACGGGCTCATGCGGCCTCCCTTCGGGCGGCGCGACAGCTGCGCCGTTCCCCTACAGTGTCGGGCGGAAGCTGCGGCGGTTCAAGAGGCTGCGCGCGGGAACGTGATCAATCCGTCAACGGCGCGGGCGCGGCCGCATTGCTGCGCAGGTAGGCGATCACCGCGGCCCGATCCTCGGGCTTCTTCACGCCCGGGAAGGCCATCTTGGTGCCCGCCATGAAATCCTTGGGCTTGGCCAGAAAGGCGTCGAGCGAGGCATAGTCCCAGGCGCCCCCCATCTCGACCAGGGCGCTGGAATACTTGTAATCCGCGTGCCGGCCCAGGGGCGCACCGACCACATCCCAGATATTCGGGCCGACCTTGTGGGCGCCGCCCTCGTCCACGCTGTGGCAGGCCTTGCACTTCTTGAAGGCCTTTTCGCCGTCCGCGACATCGGCGGCGGCGATGGCGGCGATCAACGGCGACGCGGCATCGGCTGCCGCCTCGACGACCTCTTCGACCACCGCTTCGGCGACATCCGCGGCTTCGTCGACCGCAGCTTCGACAGCCTCGGCGGCTTCCGCCACGGCTTCAACTGCCTCTGCCATCTCGTCGGCGACCGGCTCTTCGTCCGCCACGTCCTGTTCTTCGGCAGCGCCTACCAGATAGGCGGGCTCGCTCTCGGCGTGCTCGCCTCCGGTCGTCAGTTCGACGATGAAGGAGATTCCGAGTGCGATCAGCACGGCCATCAGGATGGCCCCGACAATCTTGTTGATCTCAAAGCCTGACATGCTCACCCCGGCAATGGAAAACAGCGCCAATCCGCGCCGGCGGGAAGGTACGGCTTTGCCCGCGGAGCCGCAACACCTATAAGCTTCAACCAGCCATGACCGACAGCAACCAAGCCATCGTATTGATTCCCGCCCGCCTGGGCTCGACGCGCCTGCCGCGCAAAGTGCTGGCCGATATCGCCGGCGTGCCGATGATCGTGCAGGTTTGGCGGCGCGCCATGGAAGCGAAAGTGGGCCGGGTCGTGGTTGCCTGCGCGGAAGCGGAAGTGGCGGCAGCGGTCGATGCCGCGGGCGGCACAGCACGACTGACCAACCCGGACCACCCCTCGGGCTCGGATCGCATCCAGGAAGCGCTGACGGCAGAGGATCCGGAGGGCAGCTGCCCCATCGTGGTGAACCTGCAAGGGGACCTGCCGACCATCGATCCAGAGCAGATTCGTGCCGCCGTCGCGCTGCTCGACGACCCGGCGGTGGATATCGGCACGGTGGCCTGCGAGATCACCAACGACGAGGAGCGCCACAATCCCAATGTGGTGAAGATCATCGCCGGCTTCGCCGAGGGTGCCAGGCGCGCCCGGGCGCTCGCCTTCACCCGCGCCACCGCGCCCTGGGGCGACGGCCCGCACTATCACCACATCGGGCTTTACGCCTATCGCCGCACCGCGCTTGAGCGTTTCGTCGCCCTGCCGCCGAGCCCGCTGGAGCGCCGCGAGCGGCTTGAGCAGCTGCGCGCGCTCGACGCCGGCATGCGCATCGACGTGGCGCTGGTCGATACCGTTCCCCTCGGTGTCGACACCGAAGAGGATTTGCAACGCGCCCGCGCCATGCTGGGCCGGGAGAGCCAACCGTGACCACCGATACCCCGCGCATCACCTTCCAGGGCCAGGCCGGCGCCTATTCGCACATGGCCTGCCTGGCGTCCTATCCGGACTATCAGCCGCTGCCTTGCGAGACTTTTGAGGATGCCTTCACCGCTGTCGAGCACGGCACTGCCGAGCTTGCCATGATTCCGGTCGAGAACTCCGTCGCGGGCCGGGTTGCCGACATCCACCATCTGCTGCCCGATTCGGGGCTGCACATCGTCGCCGAGCGCTTCCAGCGGGTGCGCCATCAGTTGCTGGGCCTGCCCGGCGCGCGCATCGAGGATCTGCGCACGGCCCACAGCCACGTGCACGCTCTGGCCCAGTGCCGCAAGCTGATCCATGAGCTCGGTATTGTGCCGATGGTCGAGGCCGACACCGCGGGCGCGGCCGCCACGATTGCCGGGCGCGACGATCCCAGCCAGGCGGCCATAGCCTCGGCGCTGGCGGCAGAAACCTACGGCCTCGACGTGCTGCGGGCCGACATCGAGGATGCCGACCACAACACCACGCGCTTCCTGGTCATGGCACGCCAGCCCGATGAGCCGGAGCCCGGCAGCGGACGCGTCCTCACGAGCTTCGTTTTCCGCGTGCGCAATATCCCGGCCGCGCTCTACAAGGCGCTCGGCGGTTTCGCCACCAACGGCGTCAACATGCTCAAACTGGAGAGCTACATGCTCGACGGTTCGTTTTCGGCGACCCAATTCTACAGCGATATCGAGGGCCACCCGAGCGAGGAACCCGTGCGGTTGGCGCTGGAAGAGCTTGGCTTCTTCTCCCGCGACGTGAAGATCCTCGGCGTCTACCCGGCAGATCCCTTCCGGGATCAGAACGGCAGCTGACTCAAGGGGTAGAGAGCCAGTCCTCCACCAGGCGGCGGGCGATGGAGCCGCGCCGGGGCAGGCGAAACGTGTCGTCCTCCCGCGAATTCAATAGCTGGTCGCGATGGAACCAGTCGGCGGTCTCGAGCTCGTCCGTGTCCACATTCAGCGCCGTATCCCGCGCCGTGGCGTGAAAGCCGAGCATGATCGAGCCGGGAAACGGCCAGGGCTGGGAGGAATGGTAGCGGGGCGCCTCGACGACCACGCCCGATTCCTCATGGACCTCGCGCATCACGGCCTCTTCCAGGCTCTCGCCCGGCTCCACGAAGCCGGCCAATGTCGAGTACATGCCCTTGGGCCAGACCCGTTGGCGCCCGAGCAGGCAAAGATCGCCGTGGCTGACCAGCACGATGATGGCGGGGTCGGTGCGCGGGAACTGATCGATGGCGCAATCCCCATTGGTGCAGCGGCGCACATGGCCGGCAGAGACGATCTCAGTCGGGCTGCCGCAGGCGCCGCAGAATCTGTGCCGGCGATGCCAATAGAGCAGCCCGCGGGCATAGGCCATCACCGAGCCGTCATCTGTCGACAGCAGCGAGGCCATGGCGCGCAGATCGAGATACTCGCCCCGCTCGGCGAAGAGAGGTTCGTCCAGATGAGAAATATCGACGGCAAAATGGGCGATGCCGTCGCCCTCGCCGAGCAGGGCCCAGTGCTCCGCCTCGGCGAGCAGGCCGCGGCCTTCTTCGCCGCGATGCCAGGTCGCACCGGGCGCGGCGGTATCGACGATGAGATGGCGGTCGCGCCAGACCACCAGCACCCGGCTCTCGGGGTGCTCGCGTAACCTGGCGATGGCGTCGGCGTCGCGGCGAAGCGCGTCGTCGCGGCTCAAAGGCATGCCGCTGAAGGCGTGAGGTCTGGTCATGGCGGCGACCCTGGCACAGGACGTCTGCGCCCGCAACGCCCTCAGCGCTTGCGCCGGGGCGCGCTATGGCCGATAACCTGCCTGGGAGGTCGGTGGCGGACGGGTCACTCGCCAACCCGGTCAGGTCCGGAAGGAAGCAGCCGTAACGAGCCCGGCTCGGGTCGCATGCCGGCCTCCCACCTTTGCGCACAATTGGCCACGCTTGGAGTGTCATGAGCGAGACCGGCTATCGTGTCCTGGCACGCAAGTACCGCCCAAAAAAGCTTGCCGACCTGGTCGGACAGGAGGCGCTGGTGCGCACCCTCGGCAATGCCTTTTCGAGCGGCCGGCTGGCGCATGCCTTCCTGCTCACGGGCGTGCGCGGCATCGGCAAGA
>CAZKTK010000085.1:0-751 GCA_964555535.1 uncultured Rhodospirillaceae bacterium | reverse complement strand
AAGACGACAACCGCACGGATTATCGCCCGGGCACTCAATTGCACCGGGCCCGACGGCAGCATCACGGCACCCGTGGCGGAGCCTTGCGGCAAGTGCGAGACTTGCGTCGCCATTGCCGCCGACCGTCATCCGGATGTGCTGGAGATGGACGCCGCCAGCCGTACCGGCGTCGACGACGTGCGCGAAATCATCGAAAGCGTGCGCTATGCCCCGGGCTCCGGGCGCTACAAGGTCTACATCATCGACGAAGTGCACATGCTCTCGAACAACGCCTTCAACGCACTCTTGAAGACGCTGGAGGAGCCGCCGGACCACGTCACCTTCATTTTCGCCACCACGGAAGTGCGCAAAATCCCCATCACCGTGCTGTCGCGCTGCCAGCGGTTCGATCTGCGCCGCGTGGATGCGGAGACCCTGGCGGGCCATCTCGGGCGAATCGCCGAGCAGGAATCAGCCACGGTCGAGGAAGATGCCCTGGCCGTGATCTCACGCGCCGCCGACGGCTCGGTGCGCGATGGCCTGTCCCTGCTCGACCAGGCCATCGGCGATGCCGCGGGCGCGGCGGTGGAAGCGGGCGCCGTGCGCGACATGCTGGGCCTGGCCGACCGCGAGCGCGTGTTCGACCTGGCCGAGGCCGTGCTCGGCGGGCGCTTGCCGGAGGCCCTCGATCTGCTTGGCGAACAATACCGCGCAGGCGCCGACCCGGTGGTGGTGCTGCGCGACATGCTCGATCTCAGCCATTGGCTGACCC
>CAZKTK010000084.1:4903-9897 GCA_964555535.1 uncultured Rhodospirillaceae bacterium | reverse complement strand
CCCACGAAAGGCAAGAAATCGAGATCTTCTACTTCGATTAAATCTTAAAAAAGAAAAAGAAATACCATTGATATATACGTACTCTAATGTCTTGCCATCGGGGACGGCACACAGGGGCTCGGCGAGATCGAGCGCCTGATCACCCTCGGCCACCGCGACGACGTGCCGCGCCTGCTGGCCGCCTGCGACGTGGTGGTCTCGAGCTCGGCCTTCGGCGAAGGTTTCTCCAATGCGCTCGCCGAGGGCATGGCCTGTGGCCTGCCGGCCGTGGCGACCGAGGTCGGCGACGCCGCGCGCATCATCGGCGATTGCGGCCGCCTGGTGCCGCCGCGCGACCCGCCGGCGCTCGCCGAGGCCGTCCGCGCCCTGCTCGACGATGACCCCGCCGCCGTCGGCGCCCGCGCCCGCGCCCGGATCGAGCGCGAATTCTCGGTGCCGCGCATGGTCGCGAACTTCAACGCCCTGCACGGGATCGACGCCTGATGTGCGGCATTGCCGGGGTGGCGAGACTGGCCGGGCTCGACGCCGAGGCGATCTTGCCGAAGCTGGATGCGGCCATCGCCCGGCTCGCCCCGCGAGGGCCGGACGGTAAGGGTGCGTGGCATGACAACCGTTGCGCCTTGGGCCATACCCGGCTTTCGGTCATCGACCTCAGCAATGCCGCCAGCCAGCCCATGGCCGCGCACGGCCTGGTGGGCAGCTACAATGGCGAGATCTACAATTTTGCCGCCCTGCGCGAAGAGCTCGAGGCCGCGGGCATCACTTTCAAAAGCCGCTCCGACACCGAAGTCCTGCTGGCGGGATGGCGCCACTGGGGCGAGGACGTGCTAAGCAGGCTTGTTGGCATGTTCGCCTTCGCGCTGTGGGATGCGGAAGCCGGCTGCCTGGTACTGGCGCGCGACCGCTTCGGTCAAAAGCCGTTGCTCTTCGCCGAGGATGCCGGCGCCATATCCTTCGCCTCGGATCTGGTGGCCCTCGACCGCCTGCGCGGCACCGGCGGCATCGATCCGGCGGGCTTACGGCTGCTGTTCACCCTGCGCTACCTCCCCGAGCCCTGGTCGATCCGCCCCGGCGTGCGGCGACTGCCACCGGGGCATTTGGTGCGCCACGATGCCAGCGGGACGCATGTGCGACGCTGGTACGATCTCGTCGAGCAGCCGCGCCCGGAACCGGGCAACGACACAGACGCATTGGCGGAATTGCGCCGCCGCTTCGATGCAGCGGTGGAAGCGCGCCTGGTCGCCGACGTGCCGCTGGGCGTCTTTCTTTCGGGCGGCATTGATTCCGCCCTGGTAGCGGCCTCGATGGCGCGCCTCGGCGGCCGCGTGGAGAGCTTCACCGTCGGCTTCGACGGGGCCGCCGCCTATTACGAGGAGCGGCCCGCAGCGCGCGCTGTCGCCGAGCATCTTGGCTGCACACACAATGAGGTCAACCTCGGACCCGACGAAGCCCTGGCAGCGATCGATCGTGTCTTCGACGGCCTCGACGAGCCTTTCGCCGATTCCTCCGCCGTGCCCAGCTTTCTGCTGGCGGAGGCGACCCGGCGCTCGGTCACGGTGGCGTTGTCGGGGGACGGAGCGGACGAAGTGTTCGGGGGCTATCGGAAATATCGCGCGGAACGCTATGCCGGGCTCTATCGCAACCTGCCCGGCCTGCTGCGCCGGGGCCTGATCGAGCCCCTGGCGGCTTGCCTGCCGGAATCGAAAAGCCATCCGGCGCTGGAAGCCGCACGGCGACTGCGGCGCTTTGTCGCCCATGCCGGCAAGGATGCCGCGGCGCGACAGGCCGGGCTCAACCGCCTGCACGACGAGGCCGCGCTCGACGCCCTGCTGGTCCTACCTGGCGAGGCACCGTCGCTCGAGGCCCTGATCGCGGAGCTGCGCCAGGCGTCCGGTCACGCGGATCCGGTCAACGCCATGTTGGCGGCCGACATCGCCCTCGGCCTGCCCGGCGACATGCTGGTCAAGGTGGACCGCATGAGCATGGCCAACGGTCTCGAAGTGCGTTGCCCGTTCCTCGACCATCGCGTGGTGGAGCATGCCGCCACACTGCCGGGACGGCTCAAGGTCGGTGCCCGCGCCGGCAAGATCGCCCTGCGGCACGCCTTTGCCGACCGTTTGCCGGCCAGCGTCTTCGCCCATCCGAAGAAGGGCTTCGAGATGCCGATCGCGAGCTGGCTCACCGGTCCGCTTGGCGAGCTTACCCGGCGCGCCATCGACCCGGCGCGGCTTGCCGCCCAGGGCCTGTTCCGCCCGGAGCTTCCCGCCAGGTGGTACGATGCGCTCAAGAGCGGCAGGCGCGATACCTCGGAAGCTTTGTGGACGCTCGTCGCGTTCCAGGCTTGGTATGAGCGGCACGGGGAGCGGCCATGAAGATACTCCAGCTTTGCGCGGTCGACTTCACGCTCTACCACTTTCTCCTGCCGCTGATCCGCGGTCTCACCGAGGCCGGACATGAGGTGGTGGCGGCATGCGCTGACGGTCCGTTGGCGGCGCAGGTGCGCGACGAAGGAATCCGCGTCGAGGCCGTTCCCTTCTCCCGTGGCCTGCTGCACCCACGAGAACACCTGGCCGCCTATCGCTCCCTGCGCGCGCTGCTGCGGCGGGAACGCTTCGACATGGTGCACGTGCATACGCCCATAGCAGCCCTGATCGGCCGCATCGCGGCGCGGCACGAGCGTATGCCGAAGATCGTCTACACCGCCCATGGCTTCTATTTTCACGATCAAATGCCGGCCTGGAAACGCAAAGCCTATGTTACGCTGGAACGGCTCGGCGGGCGCTACACCGATGTGCTTTTCACCCAGGCCGAAGAAGACGCCGAGACGGCGCAGCGGCTCAAGCTCTGCCGCGGCGGCTTGATCGAAGCGATCGGAAACGGCGTCGATGTGACCCGGTTTCACCCCGCCACGGACCCCGGCGAAAGAGAGCGGGTTCGCGAAGAGCACGGCACACCGGCCGACGCCACGGTCGTCATCATGGTCGGCCGCCTGGTGGCGGAAAAGGGTTATCGCGAGCTTCTGGCCGCCATGCGCAGCGTCAATGCCCATTTGTGGATCGTCGGCGAGCGCCTGACCACGGAGCACGCCCAGGATGTCGGCGAAGCCCTGGACCAGGCCCGCGACGACCCGGAATTCGGGCCACGCCTGCATATGCTTGGCCAGCGAACCGATGTGGAGCGGCTGCTTCGCGCCGGCGACATATTCACCCTGCCTTCACACCGCGAAGGCATGCCGCGCTCGATCATCGAGGCCATGATGACGGGCCTGCCAGTGGTGGCAACCGACGTGCGCGGCAGCCGCGAGGAAGTGGTGCCGGAAGAGACCGGGCTGTTGGTTCCGATCGGCGATGCGGTGGCTCTGGCGACGGCGCTCGACCGCCTGGTACGGGACCCCGACTTGCGCACAAGCCTGGGCGAGCAGGGCTTGTGCCGGGCACGACAGCTTTACGACGAAGACCTGGTGATCGAGCGGCAGCTGCGCCTGCTCAACCTCACCCCGTCCTGATACCTAGCACTTCCGCAAGCGCAGTCAGCACCCGCTCGACATCGTCGTCGCGCATGTCCGGGAACAGGGGCAGGCTCAAGGCGCGCTCGTAGTAGCGCACGGCGCCTGGCAGGCTCTCCTCGCCATATCGCTTTTGATAGTATGGCTGCCGATGGACCGGCAAATAATGAACCATGGTCCCGATGCCGCGATCCTTCAGCGCTCGCATCACGGCCGCACGATCCTTGCTTGTGGCGGGAAAATCGATCAAGGCGACATAGAGGTGCCAGGCCGGCCAACAGCCCTCGACCCGCGAGACGGGCGCCACCACCGGTGCCAGCTCGCCGATGAGGGCATCGTAGCGCGCCACCAAGGCACGCCGCCGCGCGACAAAACGGTCTAGCTTGGCCAGTTGGCTCACACCCAGCGCGCAATTCAAGTCGCTGACACGGAAATTGAAGCCGGGAGCTGGCATTTCGTAGTACCAGGGATTGACCTGACCGTCGGCCGCGAAGGCCAGCGCGGGGTTGGCGAAATTCTCCGACTCGCGCGTCATGCCGTGATTGCGCACGGTTCTCAAGGCCTGCGCCAGCGACGCATCGTTCGTTGTCACGGCGCCGCCTTCGCCCATGGCGACGGTCTTCACGGGGTGGAACGAGAACGCGTGCGGGGCGCCGTCGCTGCCGATCTTGCCGCCATTATATTCGCCGCCAAGCGAATGTGCGGCATCGTGAACCACCGTAATGTCGTGCTGACGGGCAATCTCCGCGATCGCCTCGAGATCACAAGTCTGGCCGTTGAGATGCACCGGAAAGACCGCCTTGATCCGCCGGTCTTCCGCCTTGGCCAGGGCCTCTCTGAAAGTCTGCGCGGTCATCAACCCATTGTCCGGATCGACATCCGCGAAGATGACCTCGGCGCCGGCATGGTGCGGGGCGTTGGCGGTGGCCAGGAAGGTGAGAGTCGGCACAATGACGCTATCGCCGCCTTTCACACCGCAGGCGAGAGCCGCCATCTGCAACGCCGCCGTACCGCTTGAACAGGCGACCGCGAAACGGGCATCGACTGCGCGCGCCAGCGTGGTTTCAAAAGCCTCGACCGCCGGTCCGGTGGTCAGCCAATCCCCGCGCAAGACCGAGACAACGGCATCGATATCGTCATCGTCAATCTGCTGCCGACCATAGGGCAGCGGTCGCTCGTCGTTCAGGTTGCGACGCGACGAATTGCCCATTTGACCGTGGCTCCCTCATTCGCGCAAACGCCAACGATCACCGCCTGCTCGGTGCGGCGGCGCTCACCGTCGCAGTCGAAGTAAATGCTGGGATTGAGCGCCAGGCTGCCGCCCACGGCGCGTAATTGCCAGCCGCTGCCGTCGGCAAGGCGCAGCAACACGGCCTGACCATGCATCACCAGGGAGGCCTGAACGCTTGGGTGCAGGTGGAAGCGGACGGCGAAAGGCCGCGGCTCGACGGCAGCACCCGATGGCGTGAGAATATCCTCGCCCCGCAAA
>CAZKTK010000084.1:0-4893 GCA_964555535.1 uncultured Rhodospirillaceae bacterium | reverse complement strand
CGGCGACGGTGGGTCATGCCGAAGCGCGAGGCATAGCCGTCGTCGCTCAAGTCGAGCCAGATGGCGCCATCGCCCTCGCGGCGCTCGCAATCCACGCTGCTGCCGTCGGCGGGAAACGTACCGTCATCGCCGAACTGGGCCGAGCTGGTATCGGCTATGACCAAGGTCGAATGCGCGGCCGTGCTGCGCAAAGCCTGTACCCAGCTGTCGTCGCGACCGCGATGTGGCCCGCAATTCACCACCATGCGGTTGGCGCCGACACTCATCTCGAAGGCCAGACTGCCGGCATGGGCAGCCGTCGAACCTGGCTGCGGACGTTGGCAGTCGACGATCACGGTTGTCTCGCCGGCGCTGAGGCGCTGAAAGCCCATATGGGGTGCATTGGCCAGAGGCCGTCCCGGTGCGGCGGCCATGGATAGCGTCGCCGCCACCGCCGCCGCATCGCCCTCGCCGCCATCGTTGAACGCGGCCAGCGCGCCGTCGCCATGGCAGAGCGCCCGCAGCATGGGTGCCATGCGGTCGATGGCATGGGTCAGGGCCTCGGGCGGAACCCGGTTGGCCGCCAACAAGAGGGCGCGGCAATCGGCAAGGTCGGCAAGAACCTGGCGCAGCAGACGGGGCGAGCGCGAGCGATGTCCGCCATCGGCGAGCACCTGACGGTGACATTCCCGGATCAGAAGATGCACGGCCCCGGCGGCACGGCGTTCGCTCGGCCCGAGACAGAGGCCGCCATAGAGCAGACCGCGAACCGCCGAGATACGCGCCGCACCAGCGGTCTCGCGAGCCGCAACACGCGATAGATGTCGGGTCTGCATGGCAAGGCTGGAGAGAAAGGCACGGCGCCATGCCTGATCGGCGCCGCGCATAAGAAACCCGCTCGCCAGCGACCAGGCCGCGATGCGTCGCCCGAGCACATCTGCGCGCCAGACGGTCGCCCGCCAATGGCCGCAGACGGCAATCCAGTTGGCCAGCGCGGCACGGGCCTGCCGGCGTGCGGTCTCGCCGCCAGCAGCGACCAGATGACGCAGCCAGTCGAACCCGTGCATGTCCTCGATCCAGGCCTCGGGCGCGCCCGGCGGCAACCACATAGGCAGCTTGGGCGCACCGACATCGTGACCGGCAAATCGATAATGACCCTGGAACAGGCGATTGCCGATTTCCGCATCGCCCGCGCAGCCATCGGCGGGCTGCAGGGCAAGACGGTCCGGGACCGGGCCGAGCAAGGTCAAGGGATAGAGCGGATTGCCATAAAGCAGGGCAGTTGCGGACAGACGTTGGCGCTGGCGTGCTTCGGGCTTTGCCGCCTCGCCAGACGCGCCGCCACCGACCGCGCCCATTGTGCCGAGCAGGCCGTCGCCGCCGCCGCTCATCCGCGCAGCCTGCGAATATTGTCCCCGTAGGACTCGGGACCGCCGCGAAAGACGGCGGTGCCGGCCACCAGAACATCGGCACCGGCGTCTATGGCCCGCGGGGCGGTGTCGAAATTGATGCCGCCATCCACCTGCAAATCGATAGTGCGACCGCTCTCGTCGATCATGGCGCGGACGCGGCGCACCTTGTCGAGCTGGCTTTCGAGAAAGCTCTGGCCGCCGAAACCGGGATCGACGGTCATCACCAGGACCATGTCGAGATCGTCCAGGACTTCCTCGACCGCGGCCACGGGCGTGCCCGGATTAAGCGCCACGCCGCAGCGCTTGCCGAGGCCGCGCACACGCTGAACGCTGCGGTGCAGGTGGGGGCCGGCCTCAGCCTGAACGGTGATGATATCGGCGCCGGCTTCCGCAAAATCGTCGAGATAGGGGTCGACCGGCGAGATCATGAGGTGGGCATCGAAAGGTCGGCTAACATGGGATCTCAGCGCCGCCACCACGCCCGGACCGATGGTCAGGTTGGGCACGAAATGGCCGTCCATGACATCGATGTGGATGTAATCGGCACCGGCGGCATCAAGCGCCCGCACCTCCTCGCCGAGACGCGCAAAATCCGATGCCAATATGGATGGCGCTATGCGCACCGGCTGCTGCATAGGAGTTCAAGTATCAGGTTAGGTTTTTCGCCGCAAGCGTGCGGCGTAAAAGCCATCGAGGCCGCCGAGGTCGGCTAGGTGGCAGGGCAGGCTGCGGAGATCGCCGCGGCCGTCGATGAGGTCGGCCAAACCGCCGATTTCCTGCGCCTCGACCGGCACGCGCTCGATGGTGTCATGGCCGGCGAGCAAACGGTCGATCTGTGCCGGGCCCTCTTCCGGCTGTAGGGAGCAGACGGCGTAAACCAGGATTCCGCCGGGCGCCAGCATGCCCAGCGCGTTGTCGAGAAGACGCGCTTGCGCCGCTGCCGCCGCTGGCGCATCCGCGGGGCGTTTGAGATAGGGAATGTCGGGATGGCGTCGAATCGTTCCGGTTGCGGTACACGGTGCGTCCAACAGCACGAATTCTGCGGGTTTTACCGGCTGCCATGTCGCTGCATCCGCCTCGATCACCTCGGCCGGCAAGGCCAAGCGGGCCAGGTTCTCCTTCAGTCGCGCGAGACGGGGAGCGGCACGGTCAACAGCCGTGACCGTTGCCCCGGCGGCAGCGAGCTGCGCGGTCTTGCCGCCCGGCGCGGCGCAGAGATCGATAACGTGGGCGCCGGCGCCAGCTCCGAGCAAACGGGCCGGCAAGGCTGCTGCCGCGTCCTGCACCCACCAGTCGCCGGCAGAAAAGCCGGGCAGCTCGTCGATGCGCCCGCCCGCCGTGCGGCGCAGAGTGCCGGTCGGCAGGACCGTGGCCTCAAGCTGCGCGGCACATTCGGTCTTGGCACTGAAATCGAGGGGCGGCTCGCTCAAATGACTTGCCGCGATGGCGTGCGCGGTATCCTCGCCATAGGTCGTGGCCCACGACTCCCAGAGCCAGTCCGGCGTATTGAGCCGGGGCGCGTCCTGGTCGTCGACCCAAACGCGGCCTTCCCGGCCGAGTCTGCGCAAAACGGCGTTTATTATCTTTTGGTAACGACCGATGCGCTGTTTTGCCACGCGCACAGCGGTGTCGACGGCCGCATGCGGCGGCGTGTCGAGAAAGAGCAGCTGCGCGGTGCCCAGCCGCAGGATGAGCTGCGCCAGCCAGGCGCCTTTCGGCAGCGGCCGCTCGATGCAGCGCGAAAGCACCGCGTCGATCTGCCCGAGCCGGCGCAGAACCGTGCGCGCAAGCAATTGCGCAAACGCCCTGTCCCGGGGCGATATGCCCGCGGGCGCCCTTGCCATCGCCTCGTCGAGGGGTCGGGATTGGCGCAGGGTTGCCGCCAGCCAGTCAAGCGCGAGAGCGCGCGCGGCGAGATCGTCGTCCGTCATCCCCACGGCCCCGCCACGCCGGCCATCTCGCGCAGGCGACGGATGCGGTTCTCGGCCCGCGGATGGGTCGAGAACAAGGCATCGCGGCGATGGGCGTGCAGCGGGTTGACGATGAACATATGGGCCGTGGCGGGATTGCGCTCGGCGGCGGGGTTGTCGAGGCGGTGGGCAAGCGCGTCGATCTTCTCAAGCGCGCTTGCCAGCCACAGGGGATGGCCGCAGATCTCGGCCCCGCCGGCATCGGCGCCGTATTCGCGGGTGCGGCTGATTGCCATCTGCACCAAGCCGGCGGCGAGCGGGGCCAGGATCATGACCAGCAGCACGCCGACGATGCCGAGGGGATTGTCGCGACCACCGCCGAAAAAGAAGGCGAAGTTCGCCAGCATCGAGATCGCGCCGGCGATGGTCGCGGTGATCGTCATCACCAGGGTATCGCGATTGCGCACATGGGCGAGCTCGTGGGCCATGACGCCGGCCAATTCCTCGGCGCTCAGGGCACGCATCAGCCCCCGCGTCGCGGCAACCGCCGCATTGTCAGGGTTCCGCCCGGTCGCAAACGCGTTGGGCTGGTCGGAATCGATGACATAGACCTTCGGCATGGGCAGGGCGGCGCGGCGCGCCAGCTGCTCGACGATGCCGTAAAGCTCCGGCGCGCTGCGGCTGTCGACCTGGCGCGCGCCATGCATGCGAAGAACCAGCTTGTCGGCATTCCAATAGGCGAAGGCATTGGTGCCGAGCGCGAAGACAAAGGCGATGGCCATGCCGGCTTCGCCGCCGAGCATGAAGCCGATGCCGAGGAAGAGCGCCGTCATGGCGGCGAGCAGGACAGCTGTTTTGGCGATGTTCATGGCGCTAATGTGGGCCACGGCGCGGCCGGGTCAAGGCTGGCGGAGCGGCAATCGGGCGACTATTCTGGCACCGTGAATGCAGACGACAAGAAAGCGCCGGAGCCGGAGAAGGCGGACGAGATCGGCGGCCCCAAGGGGCCCGAGCCGACGCGCTACGGCGACTGGGAGCGCAACGGCCGGGTCAGCGATTTCTGAGGGCCGCTGCCCTACTGCTGCATCTTCGCCCGCATGGCTGCCATTTCCTTCTGCAGCTGCAGGATCTGTTGTTGCAGCACCATGATCTGACGCGTCAGGCGTATATCCATCTCGCTGGCATTGTCGTCGACCTCACGAATGTCGAGGGTGCCGTCCTCGGTCACGCCAGGCGCCTCGTACCAGTCCTGCTCGATCGGCATCGCCGTGGCGGTTATGGAACCGACCAGAACCGACGCCGCGATAGCGCCGCTCACGCCTATCCCTTTCACCATCGCTTCTCTCCTGTTCACATCGACGCCACGGCCTCTGCGGGCCTTTGGGCGCCATCTTGCGAAACCATTCTCGTCGATCGTCACTGCTGAGAGAATTCACACCTTCGTTGCCCATCGTGCCTTGCGAAATACTCGTTATGATGGAATATTATAGAATTAATACACAAAACACTCGGTACGAAGGCATCGTGGCGGAGATTCGCTATATTGCGTGGTCCAAATTGGTCTTTCATACCACTGACAATTGCAGGGGCTT
>CAZKTK010000083.1:0-9919 GCA_964555535.1 uncultured Rhodospirillaceae bacterium | reverse complement strand
CGCTGGAGGTGATGCGTTGCAGGGCGTCGAGGTCGGCGAAGTAGACCTCGGCGAGGCCGTCGGCAAAGCCTTCCGGTCCGTCCTCGACGAGCGAGACCTGATAGCGCTGCAACTCGGGGAATTCCATCACCATCGGCGCGTGGCGGGTGAGCCACCAGTCCTTGAACTGGGCCCGGTCCATGTCCCGGCGCCGCTTCAGGGCCGAGACCAGTCGGAACTTCGGATCGGTGCCGAGGTCGACGAAAGGGTGCTCCGTGAGGTCAATCCGTTCGCGACGGATCGCGTGGGCCTCGGTGTCGGCCCGGGCGGTCTTGGCCTCGGCGCTGGCGAAGCCGGCGTCGGCCGCGGCGGCATCGTCGAACCAGAGCTCGGCCATGCCGTCGAGCGTGCCGTCCTCGCCGGCCGCCTCGAGGCTGATCGCGTAGCGCCGGAGGCCCGGGATCTTCTCGACCCTGGGCCGGTGCTCGTCGAGCCACCAGGCGAAGAACTCGGGCCGCGTGAGCGCCGGAATGCGTTTCAGAAAGAAGGCGCATTTGAGCATGTCTATTCCTCCAGGCGGCACCAGACCGGGGTGTGGTCCGACGGCTTCTCCTTGCCTCGGGGGCCACGGTCGATGCCGACCTCGGCCAGCAGGTCGGCGGCCTGGGGGCTCAACAGCAGATGGTCGATCCTAAGGCCGTGGTCCTTCTGCCAGGCGCCGCGCTGATAATCCCAGAAGCTGTAGGCGATCTCGCTCGGGTGCAGGGCGCGGAAGGCCTCGGTCAGGCCCAGGTAGACGAGCTCGCGGAACTTGGCCCGGCTTTCGGGCCGGCAGAGGGCGTCGTCGGCGAAGCCGGCCGGATCGAAGCAGTCGTCGTCGGTCGGGCAGACGTTGTAATCGCCGCCGAGCACGAACCGCTCCTCCGCTTCGAGCAGCGTCTTCGTATGGGCAACGAGGCGCGCCATCCATTCGAGCTTGTAGGGGAACTTGTCACTTTCGGTGGGGTTGCCGTTCGGCAGGTAGATGGAGGCGACGCGGACGCCGTCGACCGTCGCCTCGATATAGCGCGCCTGTTCGTCCGTCTCGTCGCCAGGTAGGCCGGTTCGCACATCCTCGATCGGCCGCTTGGCCAGGATGCCGACGCCGTTGTAGGTCTTCTGGCCGTGCACCGCGACGTTGTAGCCCAAGTCCTCGATGGCCTCGCGCGGGAAGGTCTCGTCGGTCGACTTCAGCTCCTGCAACAGCGCCACGTCCGGCGCCGCCTCGGCCAGCCAGTCGGTGACCCGGGGCAGCCGCGCCTTGATCGAATTCACGTTCCAAGTGGCGATCTTCATCGCCCCATTGCCGCACAAGACGAGGCCATCGGCAAGGGCCGAGGCATCCCGTGACTCCCGGCACGGGCGGCGGCGGTGACATCCGGTTCCCGTTCGCTGAGGACGTGCTCGGCCACAGCCCGTCGCCCAACCGGCGCAACAGGCGGGTCGAGGCGGCCCGGAAGTCCCTTCTTGCATCCGCCGTGCGTCCGTGTTGGAAGTTCCCCATGAACGTTGCCGCAATCTTGGGTGAGCATGCGCGGGACCGACCCGAGCATCCCGCGGTCGAGAGCGGCGAGCGCATCGTCACCTACCAGGCGCTTGACCGGATGGTGACGGAGACTGCCGCCAACCTACAGGCCGCAGGCGTCGGCGTCGGTGACGTGGTCGCGGTCATGCTGCCCGATTCCATCGATCATCTCGTCGTCCTCTACGCCCTGGCGCGGGCCGGCGCCGTGATCTTCCCTATCGACATCTCGTTGTCGCCAAAGGATAGGGCGGCGACGCTTGCCGTCGTCTCGGTCAAGGCGATTGTCGCGACCAAGCCGGCAACCAAGGCCGGCGACCCGGCCGTGTTGCCCATTGCAGACCTCCGCCGGCGGCCATCGAGGCCATTCGAGGCACCGGAGATCGGGGACGATGACCCCGTGGCGGTGATCCAATCCTCCGGCACCACGGGGGCGCCGAAAACCTTCATCCGCAGCCATGCGCAGAAGCGAGAGTGGCTCCGGCGAAACGTGCCCGGCCACGGCTGGACCGCCGACGAGCGATGTCTCTCGCTGCTCCAAATGTCCTCCACCACCGGGCGCAATACCTGCCTCGCCGTCCTGCAGGCTGGGGCTACCCTGGTGATCGATCGTTCCCGCTCGCTCGACGAGCTGGTGGCATCGGTGCGCGAGCGGCGCGTCACCTTTTTGAAGCTGACGCCCGGGCATCTGCGGCAGCTGCTCGATTACGCTGCCGACAAGACGCCGCTGTTTCCCGACTTGCACGGCATGGCGATGGGGAGCGCGCGGATCACGCAAGCGCACCGTCTGCTCGCGCGGCGGCGGCTGAACTCGAACTTCATCGAGCTTTACGGCTGCAACGAGGCGGGCATCCTGACGGTGGCGACGCCGGCAGACCAGGATGCCTATCCCGAAGCCGTCGGCCGCTTGGCCGCGGGCATCGAGGCGGAGATCGTCGGTGACGATGGCGCACCGCTGCCGGCGGGCGAGGTCGGCCAGGTCCGCTTTCGCGGGCCCGGCCTTGCTACCGGCTACCTGAACAACCCCGAGGCGAGCGCCCGGGCCTTTCGCGACGGCTGGTTCTATCCGGGCGACCTGGCGGCACTGAACGAGGCCGGCTACCTCTTCCTCAAAGGCCGTGCCGACGACGTCATCAACAATTCGGGCGTCAAGTTCTATCCCATCGAGGTCGAGAACGCGCTGCTGGAACACCCCAAGGTGACGGATGCCGCCGTCTTCGGCTGGCCGCACCGGAAGGTGGGGGAGGTCGCCGTTGCCGCCGTGACGGTGACGACGGCCTTGACGTTCAGGGAACTGAGGGCGTTCTGCGCCCAAAGGATCGCCGCCTACAAGGTGCCGTGGCGGATCATGTTCATGGATGAATTGCCCAAGAATGCCCTCGGCAAGGTCCAGAAGGTTGAGCTCGTGAATGGCTTCCGGCAGCGCCTCGAAAAGGCTCGCCGCCGGCGCGGATGACGGTCTTCCCCCGGCCGCGCCCGCACGACGTCGCGGCAGGCACTGACGAGCGCTGGTTGAAGGCCATCTCGGAGATGGACCAGCGCTAGGGACTGACGCTTTCTCCTGCCCATCGCGCATGACGTTCCAACGGACCTCGGGCCGACATTCCATCGGGCGCGCTGGGCGTGACCTCCGGCGCCCGCCCTGCCAGCCAACCGGTGACCCTGGGCGGCCGCGCTGTGGTCGCGTCGACGTTCCAGGTGGCGATCTTCAGGGGCCCCATTGCCGCATGAGATGATGCCCTCGGCAAAGGCCGAAGCCCTTGGAGGACTTGACGCCGTCGATGCAGAGCGGATGATTTCGCGTGGGTCTTTTACGGGGAGGAGCGGGCATGCGGATCACCAACGTCAAAGTCGACATGTTCAACTGGACGTCGGAGGGCTGGAAGACCGGCGTCGGCACCGTCTTCGGCCAGACGCAGCAGTTGGGGATCGTCACCGTCGAGACCGACCAAGGGGTCAGCGGCAACGCCTTCCTCGGCTCCTCGCGCGTCGGCGCCAACCACTTCGCGCCCGGCCTTATCGAATTCATCAAGCCCATCGTGATGGGGCGCAATCCGCAGGACATCGGTGCCATCTGGTGGGAGCTGTGGAAGATGAACCGCTCGGTCTCCACCTATGTGATCGGCGCCATCGACATCTGCCTCTGGGACATCAACGGCAAGATCGCGGGCCAGCCGATCCATCGCTTGCTCGGCACCTGCAAGGACTCCGTGCCGGTCTATTCCAGCACCGCCTACCACGAGACCAAGGAGGCCTATGTCGAAGAGGCGCTGCGGTTCAAGGAAATGGGCTGGACGGCGCACAAGCTGCACCCGCATGGCGAGCCAAAGGCGGACATCGAGATCTCCGAGGCGGTGCGCTTGGGCGTCGGCGACGAGATGACGCTGATGCTGGATTCGATGTGGGCCTACAACTACGAGGATGCGCTCAGGGTCGGGCGCGCGATCGAAGAACTGGACTTCTACTGGTACGAGGACCCCTTGGTGGAGGAGGACATCTACAACTACGTCAAGCTGCACCAGAAGCTCGATATCCCGATCATGTCGACAGAATACGCGCCCGGCCGCTTCTACGGCATGGCGCCCTGGATCATGCAGAACGCCACCGACATCCTGCGCGGCGACGTCGCCGTGACCGGCGGCATCACCCCGCTCGTCCGGCTCTGCCACATGGCCGAGGGCTTCAACATGCACTGCGAGATCCACCACGGCGGCAACTCGCTCAACAACGTCGCCAATTTGCACGTCACGATGGCGGTGCCCAACTGCGAGTTCTTCGAGTTCTTCCCCTGCACCGGCGCCAACGAATACGGCCTGGTCGAGGACATCCAGTATGTCGACGGCATGGTCCACGCGCCGACCGAGCCCGGTCTCGGCTACGAGATCGACTGGGACCTGGTGAAGCGCGA
The DNA here is from genome assembly GCA_964555535.1 of uncultured Rhodospirillaceae bacterium. Classification (GTDB taxonomy): domain Bacteria; phylum Pseudomonadota; class Alphaproteobacteria; order UBA7887; family UBA7887; genus UBA7887. Next base: position 5,471 of record CAZKTK010000083.1, on the reverse strand, counting down.
ACACACGGCGACGCTGGCGTAGGGCGATGGAGCTGCGCCTCCGACAGGTCTGTCTGGTCGCTCGCGAACTCGCGCCCGCCATATCGCAGCTCAAGGAGATCTTCGGGCTCGAAGTCTGCTACGTCGATTCCGCCGTCGGCAAGTACGGCTTGGAGAACGCCCTGCTGCCTGTCGGCAACCAGTTTCTGGAGGTGGTCGCGCCAACCGAGGATGGCACGGCGGGCGGGCGCTACCTCGACCGCCGCGGCGGCGATGGCGGCTATATGGTGATCACCCAATGCGCCGATCGGGCAGCGCGCGACGCCCGCATTGGCGAGCTTGAGGTGCCCATTGCCAACGTGATGGACTACGGCGACTTTCACGGCCTGCAGCTGCACCCGAAATATACCGGCGGCGCCTTCTTCGAGATCGATTGGAACGAGGGCGGCGAGGACCCGGACGGTCCCTGGCACCCGGCCGGCCCCGACTGGCAGCACGCCAGGCAAACGGATGTGGTCAGCGCCATCACGGCGGTTGAGCTGCAATCCCCGGCGCCGCAGCCGCTCGCGGAATGCTGGAGCGAGATTGCCGGCCTCGACTTGTTGTCAGGCGATCTTGGCCCGGAAATTCATATGACCAACGCTGCGGTGCGCTTCGTCGAGGCGCGCGATGGCCGCGGCGAAGGCCTGGGCGGTATGGACCTGGCGGCCAACGATGCCGAGGCCGCCAAAGCCCGGGCGCATGCGCTCGGCTGCGCGGTGGATGGCGACACCATCACGGTCTGCGGCACGCGCTTCCACTTGGTCGAAACATGCTCTAGCAAGCCTCTTCTAGGTAGAGGCGATTCCGTGTGGGGCTGATGATGATTTCGTTCAGGCATACATGGGTTGGCATGTGGGCGAGAAACAGAATGGTTTCGGCGACGTCGTCGGCCTGCAGCATGTTGCCCTTGACTTCGGCGCTCACTGGCGTCGGCCGGTCCTCCAAGGCAGCGGTGGCGACCTCGCCGGGACATAATGCGCAGGCACGAATGCCATTCGCGCATTCCTCCATGTTCAGGCTCTCGGTCATGGCAACCAGAGCGTGTTTGGCCGCGGTGTAGGCTGGTCCGGTCATTTTCGAGACATGCACCCCGGCCCATGACGCTACATTGACGATGAGGCCCTCCCGTTGTTCCCGCATCATCGGCAGCGCCGCCTGACAGCAGTAGAACGCGCCGTTGAGATCGATGTTGATTACTTGATTCCAAGCCGGCGAATCGATCCTGCCCCAACTTCGGTTGGGTACGTTGATGCCGGCATTGTTGACCAGGATATCCAACCTGCCGAAGGTCTTGCCGATGCGCTCGCTGACCGCTCCAACAGCTGCCGTGTCAACAACATCCAGGCACGCGATCACGACTTCGCCGCCAGCCGCTTCGATTGCCGCAGCCACGGCACGCAAAGGCTCATGGCGCCGTGCCGAGATCACCACCGTCATGCCGGCTTCTGCAAGCCTTAGCGCCGCTGCCCGGCCGATACCCGACCCGGCGCCGGTTATCCACGCCACTTGCCCCAGCAATTCTCTTTTCATTCTGAATTCTCTCGTTCCTGCGACTGCGATATTAAGGGATGTTCAGGCTTGGCCATCTTGCATTTTGACCATGTGGATATGGTTGCAATACAGCACCGGCTGTTCGGTCTGGTTAAAGACGGTGGTGGCCTCGATCACGCGGCCGTATCCGGCCCGCTCGGGCTCCGGTTGCTTGTCTGAAACCACCACTTCGACGTGGATGGTATCGCCGATGAAGACCGGCTTGATGAATTTCAGGCGGTCGTAGCCATAGCTGAAGGCTGCCGGATTTATCTCGTTGGCGGTTAGCCCGACACCGATTGTGAATATCATCGTGCCATGGGCGATGCGCTGACCGAACGCCTGCGACTTGCACCACTCGGCGTCCATATGGTGGGGAAAGAAGTCACCGCTATGGCCAGCATGGACCACGAAATCCGTTTCCGTAATGGTGCGCCCGAGCGTCTTTCGCCTGGCACCGACGACATAGTCCTCAAAAAACCGCTCGTTGATCATGGCTAGGCGCCTCTCGTTATCAAGTCGATTCCGGCCGCGTTCATAGGGTGATGTATACTGGCGAAAAATTTTATTTGCGAAATATATTTTTATATATGCGTGTACATTGACATGATCAACGCGGCAGGAAGTAGGAAAATGGTTGAGACGAATACGCTTCTGAGAGGAATGACGTGGCGCCACGAACGTGCCTATGCGCCGATGCTGGCAACATCGGAGATGTTTTCCCGTGCCAACCCGGGTGTCGAGATCGTCTGGGACCAGCGCTCCCTGCAGGACTTCGAAAGTCAGCCGCTTTGCGAACTGGCCGAGGCGTACGACCTGATGGTGATCGACTACCCGCACATCGGATCGGCAATCAAAGAGGAACTTCTGGTCCCACTCGACGACTGCGGTCACGGCGCCGAATTGGCGGTACTTGCGACGCAAAGCGTGGGACCGTCGCACAGGTCGTATCAGAGCGGCGGCCATCAATGGGCGTTGGCGCTGGATGCCGCAACGCCGGTCGCATCTTTTCGCGAGGACCGGATGCAATCCCCTCCCGAGCATTGGGAGCAGGTTCTGGAGCTGGCGAAAACGGGCCGGGTAGGCATGCCACTGCGGGCGCCGCACGCGCTTATAGCGCTGATCTGGGTCGCAGGAAATTCCGGCATGGAGATTGCCGCAACGCCGACGCAGTTCATCGAGCCAAACGAGATGCAAGAGAGCCTGGAGGTTCTGAAGATCCTGACGGATCTCCTCGATCCTTCATGCTTCGATATGGATCCGATAGCCGTCTATGAAAGCATGTCCTCGGATGACGCCGGCCCACATTATTGTCCGCATGCCTATGGCTATGTCAGTTATGCCAGGTCCGGCTTTCGCAACAAGCGGATTCGCTTCACCAATGTGCCGGCGATCGGCAATACCGGGCCGGCGGGCACGGCGCTTGGCGGCACGGGAATTGCCGTCTCCAGCAAGACGGCGCACCGGCGAATCGCCGCCGATTACGCCTTCTGGGTTTCGGGCGCGGCGTGCCAATCGACAGTGTACTTCGAGAGTGGCGGCCAACCGGGCAATACGGCAGCCTGGGAAAGCCAGACTTGCAATGCCACCAGCGCCGATTTCTTCCGCAACACCCGCGAGACGCTTGAGGGCGCCTGGGAGAGGCCGCACCACGATGGCTATCTCGACTTTCAAGAGGAGGGCAGCCACGCGGTAAGCGCCTTCCTCAAAGAGGACGCCGGCTTGGCCCAGTCGGCCGAACTGGTTAACACACTCTATGCCAGGAGTTTCGCATGACCGGGAAGACGCTGCCGCTGGACGGGCTGCTCGTGCTCGATTTTGCCCAGTTCCTCTCAGGACCGCTCTGCGGACTGCGTCTGGCCGACCTCGGGGCGCGTGTGATCAAGATCGAGCGCCCGAGCACCGGCGATCTCGGCCGGCACCTGTATCTGAGCGACAAGGCGGCCGGTGCCCACAACTCCCTTTTCCAAGCCATCGATCGGAACAAGGAAAGCTTCGCCGTCGATCTCAAGAACGAGCACGATCGTGAGCAGGTCTTTGGCCTCATCGCCGAGGCCGACGTGCTGATCCAGAATTTTCGCCCCGGCGTGTTCGACCGCCTGGGCTTTTCCTATGACGTCGTCTCAAAGATTAACCCCAGGCTCATCTATGCGTCGGTGACCGGCTATGGCAGCGATGGTCCCTGGGTTGATCTTCCGGGTCAGGATCTCCTGGCACAGGCGCGCTCGGGCGTGATGTGGCTCAACGGCAACAGAAGCGACGTGCCCCAGGCCGTCGGGCTATCGGTGGGGGACATGCTGGCCGGGCATGGCTTGATCGAGGGAATCCTGGCGAAACTGGTTCAGCGTGGCGTTACCGGCAAAGGTGGTCAGGTTGAAACAAGTCTTCTCGAATGCCTCGTCGACTTTCAGTTCGAGGTTCTCACCAGCCACCTCAACAACGGCGGCCAGGGCCCGGTGCGGGAGCCGGAATACGGTGCCCATGCCTATCTGCCGGCGCCCTATGGCGTCTTCGCCACTGCGGATGGCTTCATCGCCATTGCCATGGCGCCGGTCGACAAATTGATGGCTCTGCTGACTATGGAAGACGCAGCCATATTCGCGGATCCGTCGCTCGCTTTCTCGGAGAGAGGAAGGATCCTGAACTGTCTCGGCGCCAGAATCTCCGAGGCCACGACGCAACATTGGCTGTCGGTCCTGCAACCTCACGACATCTGGTGCGCCGAGGTACTTGGCTGGAACGAGCTCTTGGACTCCGATGGCTTCCGGAATCTGGACTTTATCCAGGAAATCGATGCCGATGGTGCCGCACCGATCAAGACGACCCGCATGCCCGTGCGCATCGATCGGCAGATCCTCACCTCTCGCCGTCCTGCCCCCTGCATCGGTGAGCATACGGACAGCATCCGGCATGAGTTCGGTATTTGATGGTTACAGCTCTCCCAGCCAGCCCAGCTGGCGGGATATCTCGAACCCGGTTTCTTTCACTTCCGGAATACAGCTTTCGATATCCACCGGGTCTGAAACCGAGCGCAGGATCGGTGCACTGATCGACGCGACGGCCTGGCCGCTGTGATCGAAAACCGGACAGGCCAACTCGGTCAGTCCTTCGATCGTCTTGCTGTCCTGCTGCAAATAGCCGTTCGTCAGGACCAGTTTGTAAGCCTTTCTCAGATAGGCTTGGTCCACCCTCGTCGCGCCGGCTTGTGATAGCCAATGCTCGCGCACCTCAGGCGTTTGATAGGCCAGCAGAACCGCACCCGACACGGCTTTCGAGATCGCCACCTGGGCACCGAGACTAACGGAAAATCCCATCGGCTGCGGCGAATTTCTCTGCGCCACCACCATGACGTTGCCGCCCGACGGTATCGCCACATGGCAAGGCTGCATGATCTTCCTGGCCAGTTTCTGTAATGCTGGTGCGGAAGCTTCGACCAAGCGGTTTGTTGGTGGGTTGCGAAGCCCCAGCTCGAAGAGCTTCAGTGTCAGGTGAAATTTTTCGCTCGTATTCTCGCGGCTGATATAGCCTCGCCTTTCCAAACAGATTAGCATTCGAAATATCTCATTCACGCTGCGGTCGAGTTTGGCGGCAACCTCCGTCTGGCTCAAGCCGCCATCCGTCAGGGATAAGAGTTCGAGAATGTCGAGGCCTTTCTCGAGCGCCGGGACCTTGTAGCGCTGACCGCCGGCGGCATCGGCCTTGCCCGGTTCTCTGGATTGCGACTTGGTTTGGGCCATGTGGCGGCGCTTTTCCTGGCAAAATACGTTTTCGCAGTTTGCACAATGGGGCCGCCGATTCAACGGTGCCCTGAGGCGTCTGTCATCAGGGCAGGTCCTATTTCACCAGCGAGGGCAGGAAGAGGATGATTTCCGGGAAGACCATGAGCAGGGTCACGACGACCAGGTCCGCGAGCAGGAAAT